>JBBKWN010000001.1:0-18612 GCA_037968955.1 Rheinheimera sp.
ACCCAGAGATGCCAAATGACATGGTGTAAAAATAGCGAATGCCACAGATAAAAAATGACACCAAACGAATAACACAAACCGCCAGCCAACAACCACCAAAGACCTTCGGTGGGCACATTTTGCAGCAATGGGTTGGCGGCGACTACCGCTAACCAGCCCATGACTAAATAAAGTACCAAGCTCAACTTTTTAAATTTCAGATGGGCGACAAACTCCAATAAAATGCCAAGCAGCGCCACACTCCAAACCACTGCCACCAGCCAAAACCCCCAGCTATCGCGTAAACTGATCAGTGTAAATGGTGTATAGCTGCCCGCAATCAACACGTAAATGGCAGCATGGTCGAGTTTACGCCACAGCGCTTTACGCTCAGGTCGCTGGCTGCCGTGATAACAGCTCGATGACAAATACAATAAAAACAAACTCAGGCCAAAAGCCAGGCTGGCAAAAAGAGCTTGCCCGCCCAGCGGCCAGCTTTTGGCAAGCAGAAAACCACAGCCAATCAGACTCAGGACTGCAGCAACGGCATGGCTGAGGCTATGGAGTTGCTCTTCGGTTGGGTGATAAGATTTTTCAGTGGTGCTCATGTCGATACCGTGGCTGCTTTGATGCACTCATCATACCACTGTTGGCCAGCGAACTGCCAAGGCCAGTTTGGCGCAAGCGATGAGCCAAGGTAGAATGGCGATGAATTGGCAGGAGAGCAACATGTTATTAGTGGTACTTGGGTATGTTTGGCCGGAGCCTAACTCGTCCGCGGCAGGGCGGCGGATGCTGAGTTTATTGCAGTTGTACCGGCGCCAGGGCTGGCAAATTATTTTTGCCAGCCCTGCTGAGCAAGGGCCACATCGTTTTGATTTAAGCCAGTGGCAGATTGAAGAAAGACAAATTCCACTTAATGACAGTGCGTTTGATCAATGGTTAAGCGAATTGCAACCTGACGTGGTGCTGTTTGACCGCTTTATGCTCGAAGAGCAGTTTGGCTGGCGGGTTGAAGCCTGCTGCCCAAACGCGTTGCGTTTACTGGATAGTGAAGATTTGCATTGCCTGCGCCAAGCGCGTCAGCATGCCTATCAGGCGCAGCGTCCGCTTCAACACAGTGATTTATTCAATGAGATGGCACAGCGCGAAATCGCCGCTATGTTGCGCTGCGATTTGACGCTAACCATCTCAGAAGCGGAGATGGCGTTATTAGGCAGCGTATTTCAGGTTCCGGCTACTCAATTGTTATATTGCCCATTTTTGCTCGAAGCGCCATTACTGGCGCCTGGCGCTGATTTTAACGCGCGCCAACATTTTGTCAGCATTGGTAATTTTCGACATGAACCCAACTGGCAAAGTGTGTTGTGGTTAAAACAGCAGATTTGGCCGTTGCTCAGAGCACAATTGCCCAGTGCCGAATTACATATTTATGGGGCTTATCCGCCGCCCAAAGCCACTGCACTGCATGCGCCCAAACAAGGGTTTTTTATCAAAGGTTGGGCCGATGATGCGCATCAAGTGTTGCAGCAGGCGCGGGTTTGTCTTGCTCCACTCACCTTTGGCGCAGGTTTAAAAGGCAAGTTCATTGACGCAATGCAAACCGGGACGCCCAGCGTCACTACCGCCATTGGCGCAGAAGGAATGTGTTTGCCTGCAACAGCTGCCGCGCAAAACGAAGATGATCTGACGACTGTGGTGCCTGCCCGCACAGACATGACCGGCGCAGTGCCGTTTAACCGCAGTGAAACAGCCGATTCTACCGGCGAAGAAAATTCGGCGCTGTGGGCAGGGCTTATCGGCGAAACACCGTCAGACATCGCAGCCGCTGCGGTGCTGTTGTATCAAAATCAAGCTCTGTGGCACGCGAAACAGCAGCTGGGTTATCAGATTTTGCAGCGAAAATTTGCCAGAGCCTCGTTAGAGCCAATGATTTGGCAGCGGCTGGAGTTCGTGCGCACGCACTTAGAGAGTCATCGGGCGCAGCATTTTTATGGCGCAATGCTTAGGTTTCATCACCACCGCAGCACTCGTTTTATGGGGCAGTGGATTGAAGCTAAAACCAAATTAGCCGCACTTCAACAGCAACTGCATGCGCTAGAACATGAACCGTTGCGCGCTCAGCAACCGCATGAAGTACCGCATGACATATCAGATGACATATCACATATCACATCACATGAATTATCGCCGGAAGTATCTTTATTTGGGCATGCTAATCAGCCGTTGACTTTGGCCACCGAGCTCAATAATGACAACGGTGCTTCGTTAGGCAAGGCCACACCAGCAACGGTGAAAACAAAGAGGACCATATGACACAACCACAAATCAGCCTGACTCAGCTGGTGCAGTTACTGAATACCGAACTTGCCAGCCCATCGATAAAAGATTATTGCCCCAATGGTTTACAGGTTGAAGGCAAAGCGCAAATCCGTAAAGTGGTAACCGGGGTGACGGCCAGCCAGAAGCTGATTGACGCCGCAATTGCCCTGAATGCCGACGCAATTTTGGTACATCATGGCTATTTTTGGAAAGGCGAAGCCAGTGAAATTACCGGCATGAAAAAACGCCGTTTGCAAAGCCTGTTAGGCCACGACATCAGCCTGTTGGCTTACCATTTACCACTCGATGTCCATGCCACCCTTGGCAATAACGCGCAACTTGGCAAGCGACTTGGGCTGAGTCAACTGCGAGCGCTCGACAGTGTCGAGCCGCGCGGTGTAGTGATGCTTGGTGATGTGACGATCCCGACCACAGCTGCGAATTGTGCGTTACAGTTAGCACAATTGCTTGGTCGCCAGCCGCTGTTGCATGAGGCGGGCCCAGCAAGCGTCAAGACACTGGCTTGGTGTAGTGGTGGTGGCCAGGGGTATATTCAAGCGGCTGCGGAGGCGGGCGCAGATTTATTCTTTACCGGCGAAGTGTCAGAGCAAACCATCCATTGTGCCGACGAGCTTGGTATCCACTTTATTGCCGCCGGCCATCATGCCACTGAACGTTATGGCATACAGGCGCTTGGTGCATGGCTCGCGGCGCAAACCGGTATTGAAGTATGTTTTGTTGACTTACCAAACCCAGCTTAACTGAGCGTAGGGCGGTGATTTATGCGCTGGGTAATAGACACCCAAACTGCTGCTGCGCATCTGTAGCGGCGGCGGGCTCATTGAAAAACTGCACTCGTTGTTGTACCAAGCCCATATATTCATAAAATGCATAGCTTAGTGTGTTCAAGCTCTGTGCTGAGGGCACCCAACCTGGCCAGCCAATATCCTTGGTGGAACGACGTAGATGAAAATCGGTGGGGGCGGCAATCACTTGGCCGCCATAATGCGCAAACCAATTACAGCTGCGGGGCATATGCATGGCCGAAGTGACCAATACCGCCGGTTGCTTTGCGATAGCATTAACCAGTACTTCTACTTCTGCCTTGGTATTTGTGGCATTACTGTGGCTGACAATTTTTGCTGGTGCAACGCCCATTGCGATGGCATATTGCCGAGCAAATTCAGTATGTGATTGCAAGCGCTCAGCAATATGGCCACTGACATGCAGGATGGCTTGCGGTTGTTGATGCCATAACTGAATAGCTTCATTTAAACGCGCGAGTGAACAGGGTTCAGGCCGGCTACTGAGTGGTAAAAAGGTGCTGTCCTGATGATTGCAGCCAAGAACCATAATATGCGCCAACGGTTGTTTGAGCGTCGATGCATCAAAGGCCGGATACGCCAGTTCCAGTGGTTTCACGAGCTGGTCAATTATTGGTTTGGTACTAAACAGCCAAAACAACAGCAGCGAGAGGCTTGCCAATCGCGGCAGACGACCTTGTCGACGCCAGCTCACCACAAGATTGACGAGTAACATCGCCCATAAGATCATCACCGGCGTTAGTAACAGTTTGATAGGAAATTCCATAACTCTATGACAAAAAACAATACTGACCGTAATTTTGACAGTATCGCCGCTAAATTCCAACAGAATATCTACCAGACCAGTAAGGGGCGGTTGCGCCAACTGGTATTGCAACGCGATCTGGCTGAATTTAGCCCCCTGGCGATCCCAACGCGCATCTTAGATGTCGGGGCCGGCCAAGGTCAGTTGGGCTTGTGGTTGGCTGGGCGCGGGCATCAGGTTCGTCTGACGGACTTGTCACTAGAGATGTTGACGATGGCGCAAGCGCGGGCAACAGAACTAGCGCTCGAACCTCAAGTGTCTTTTGCCCATTTAGGGTTGCAACAGCTAGTGTTGGAGCAACAGCAATATCCGGTGGTGCTTTGTCATGCGGTGTTGGAGTGGTTAGCGCAGCCAGCGCAGGCGATTGCCGATTTATTTCAGTTGGTTGAAGCTGGCGGGGCGTTATCGCTGATGTTTTACAACGTCGATGCCAAAAGGTTTTCAAATATTGTTTATGGCAATTTTGATTATGTCCTCAATGATTTAGTGTACAAAAAGAAAGTGAGCCTCAGCCCACAACAGCCGATGGACCCACAAGACGTGCTCGATTGGTGTTTGCAACAAGGTTTTGTGCTGCACAGCAAAACGGGGGTGCGCTGTTTTCATGATTATTTGCGCAATCGCGCCGAGCAGGAAAGTCAGTTCGATAAACTGCTAGAAGTTGAGCTGAAATATAACCGTCGCGAACCTTATGCCTCTTTAGGGCGTTATCAACATTTATTGCTGCTCAAACCGCGCGCCTGATCGGCGTCACCATGCGGTTTAGAGCGTTATGGCTGTGAATGTCGACATGGTGATGTTTGGGGTTCACGGGTCCAAACATCACCGGTTGTTACGCCTGTCGATGGACGCAGGCCGTTATTAGCTTCGTTTAATCAAATTCCACTTGATAAAGTAAATCGACCGATTCGTTTAGGCCGCTTACCGCTTCTAAGAATAACTTGCGCGCGAGGCGGTAACGTAGGGTCAATTCACCGACCTGATTAAAAATGCCCACGCCATATTTTAATTGCAGTTTTGGCGAGAGATAACCGCTGACCAGTACCTTAGAACTATCACCACTGCCGGCGGTGTCGAGGCTCAGCTCGCGCAGGCCAAACACTTCACCGAGCTGACCGACCAGTTTACCGCTACTGGCGATCCCGATACCAATCAGGCTGGTGGTCACCGACCTATCAGAGCTGCTGCTGGTTAAGTCACGGCCGAGCAGTAAATAGGCCAGTGCATTGGCCTGTGGTTTGGCTGGCGTGGAAAAGACTTTAATCACTGGATTATCGGTTAAACCATCGACCTTTATACCGGCAATGACGCCATCTTCCGTTTTTTCCGGATTTCGAATGGCTTCTATTGCCATCAGCGGTTGGTCGGCCGGGCCGTTAAACGTCAGCTTGCCTTTGCGCAATTGTAAATCTTGGCCATACGCCCGAAATGTACCGTCCCGCAGTGCGACCTGACCGTGGATTGTTGGCAGCAGCCCTTGTTGACGAATACGCAACACACCTTGCAGTTTGGTATCAAGGCCAAACGCCAACAGCCGTACATTTTCACCTAGCGTCAAACGGACGTCAGAGCGTAATTGCCATGCTGGCAAACCGCTGCGGTCGATTACGGCAGCGGTGCGGATCACTTCATCATCCGAGACCCGAATTGCATTTTCCGGCAGCGCATCCACTTCCATTTTGCCGTTTGCTAACAGCACTTCGCCACTTAGCAAGCCTTCTGTGGGTTCGGCGCTGAACAATAAATCTGGACTAAAACTGAAGCTGGCGTTGGGCAGATGCAGCTTTAGATTTTTGCCCGAAAGTCGAGCACTGCCAAACCAGCCATTCGCGACTTGCCAATCGGCATCACCGCTGATGTTTAGAGGGCCGTCAGGGGTTTGCAATGCTCCGGATAACAATGCCTTACGCTCGGAAAAAGCCAGCGTTAAACTCGAATCAGTAATTTCCATCGGTGCTTGGCGGCCATTTAAACTCAGTTTTTCGATGTTCATTTGTCCTTGCAGCAACGGGCTGGCCAAGGCTCCCGAGGCGCGAAGGTCACCGTTCAGTTCGCCGCTAAACTGGCTAAATTCACTAAACAGCGGTTGTAAGAACGCAAGATCAAATTGTTGTAGCTGCAGTTGAGCTGCCAGTTGTTTATCGGCAGTATCAAGCGCCGTGATAGCAAGTTGCAGCTTGGCGTGTTGATCGCTCGCCAGTTGTAATTGTATTTGACCATTAAATTGTTGCTGATTAAGGCTCGCGTCAAGTTGTAGTTTCTGCCATGGCATTTCCAGCAGCGAAGTGCTTTGGTACTCCAGTTTGCCGGCATCCCCTGCAAGCTTGATTTGCGCCGTTGGCAGTTTGCCTTGTTGCCAGCCTAGCTTGATCTGGCCATCGATTTTACCACGAATACTTTGCTCGTCTAATAACAAGGTATTGAGCGACGCGAGGTCGAAGCTGGTCAGTTGTAGTTGTAACTCGCCTTGTTTTAACGTTGCCTTTTGTAGCGGCTCAACACAGAGGCTGGCGTCTTTGTCTTGTAAACAAAACGCGCTTAACGACAATTGTTGAGTAGCAAGTGCCCAACTGCTTTGAACAGGTTGTTGAAGCTGCCAGTCGCCAACATCCGATTTGAAGCGAACTTCCTGCCATTGCGCTTGCCACTGCTTCGCTTGTAATTGTCCTTGCATCGCCAGCACCGCTTGCAGCTGATGGCTATTGATCAGGAGGTGGCTTTCGTGGTGTTGCCGAGTGCCACCCAGTTGCCAGTCGAGTTGTTGCAACTGAATTCCCGGCGCTTGTCCTTGTTTGGCAATGAACGACAATGTACTGTTTTTGTTGCCCCAGCCGGAAATGTTCGCTTTGAGTTCAAGTTTATTGAGCGAGTAATCATCTTGATAGTTCAGCTGACTGCCTGTTAACTGTAGCTGCAAGTCTGGCTGTGCCGCCGGCCCGGTGATCGCAATCTTGCCGCTGATTTGGCCTTCACTTTGGGAAATAGATGCACCCAGATTAGGAATATCGACCGCGACAGCCAGTTGCCATTGGTGATCCAGACCCCCACTGACGTCGATTTTATTTGGCCCGTGTTTTAACACTAACTGTTTGGTATTGATTTGCCACAGCTCTGTTTGCTGTTGAACCTTAAAACTACCGGTTAGATTTAACGGTAAATCTCGGATTTCGCCATCCATATTCAGTGCATCAACCGCAACGTGCAGCTGCGGTGATAAATCCGCGGTGAGATCAAAACCACCGCTAAATTCGCCAGCATAGTCGGTCCAGTATAAACCCGGTTGAATTTGGCGCAGCTGCCAGTGACTGCTCAGCTGTTGTAGCGCTAAATCATACTCGCCGCTGATGTTGATATCGCCGTTGAGGGTACTAATTTGTAACTGTTGTACCGTTAACTGGTTTGATGCCGGCAGGAAGATCCCGCGCCATTGCAGCGTGCTATTGGGAACGTCGGGAAGCCGTGCTTTTAAGCCACCGCTAAATTGTTGTTGCTCAAGATCGCCTTCAATCGCAAGCTGAATACTGCTCGCATGATAAAGAGCACTCTTGGCATCAGGCAATGGCCAAAACAATGCCTCGGAACTGCCTTTAAACACAAAAGGCAGTTTTGGTTGAGTGATGTCCAAAGTGACGCTGGCGACGGCTTGTTGGGTGCCGAGCAGTTGCAACTGCACTTGTAATTGGTCCAGCGCACCGCTGAATTGTCCTTGCAAGCGCTGATCGGCGAGCAGTTCCGGCAATTCAAGGTGAAATTGACCTTGCATGGTGCCGGTAGCACCTTGCTTCCAGTCGAGCTTCGCCTGAGCTTTGACAAATGGCGTTTTGACCAGCAGCTCTTTGAGATCAAGTTGCCACTGTTGCGGCTGTATGCGAGCTGACAGCTGCAGGGTGCTCAATTGCAGCGGCGCTTGTTCTGGCTGCTGCAAAGTGGCGTCAGTCAATTCAAATGAAACCACATCAATGGTCAGCGGCAATGTCAAAGCACTCAAATCAGGTAGGCGCAGGGCAGTGGTCGCTGGTGCAATCGCCGGAGCTTTTGTGATCAGGTTTACGCCCTGTGCTGTGGTGGCGAGCAGGCTCAGGTGTTTTCCCTCGAAGCTACCGGCGCTTTGCAAGGTCGCGATGGAGCCTTGTAATACCGTGCTATTTAACCGAAAGTCTTGCACGTTCAGTGCGTCAATTTTAACGGCCCAAGGTGTTGCAACCGAGGTGGGCAATAGCTCGGCTTGCGTATTTTCAGCGGTATCTTTAGCAGTACCTTCTGCTGCGCTCTCAATGGCACTGTCAGTGGGATGGTCAGTCATGCTATGAACAGTACTGAGCATTGGTTGCGGTGACGTCGCGCCAAGCACGTCAACCGATGTGCCTTGAACCGTTAAATAATCTAGACATACCCTGTGGCCACTAAAACAGCGCCAATTCAACTGGGTTTCTAAGCGGTTGATTTCAATGGTGAGGTTGGCATCGCGGTAACTCAGCGTTTCTACCACGGCACCGCGCCACAGATCGCCACTGACTGCGCCAATCTGCAAGCCATTGACAAATTGAGGTAACAACAGTCTGGCGAGCTGTAAACTGAGGTTGGTACCAGCAATCGCAATCAGCATCGACAGCAACATTAGTAGCGTCAACAAAGTTTTTTTAATCGGAAGCCAGCGTAATTTCATAGTTCTGGCCCCAAGGTAAAATGTAGGCGTAAGCCGTTTTGTTGCTCATTATTCACCGGGAACGCCAAATCGAGCCGTAATGGACCCACTGGCGACGCCCAGCGCGCACCAAACCCCACACTTTGTTGCCAATCAGGGGTGGTATTCCACGCACTACCGTAATCGGTAAACAACGCCAGCCACCAGTCGCCTTTGACTCGATATTGATATTCCAAATTTAAGGTGGCGAGGCGGGTACCGCCAAGAATCAAGTCTTCCGCGTCAAGCGGTGATGCTTTTTGGTAGCCAAAGCCACGCAGGCTGTTGTCGCCACCGGCGTAAAAGCGCAACGACGGTGGAATATTCAGTACTTGCTCTTGCAAAATAACCCCGCCATCGACTCGGACTAACCAACGTTTGTCTGCCGACCAGCTACCAATCAAGCCTATGCGCCCGCGCAGTCGGATGAAGTCGGTGTCTGATGCCAATGCTTTGTTGGCGACTTCCATGGTCAGAGAATAGAAATCGGCGGTTTGCGGCATATTACCGCCACTATTGGTGCCTTTACTAAAACTCAGACCCGGCATAAACAACACCGATTGATCGTCTTGACTGCCCTGAATAAAGTTTTCATAAAGACCGCGCATTGACATCGTGCGATTCCAGCCGCTCTCCAACAACCAGTTGCGCTCCGCCACCAGATTGATTTTCTGACTATTGGTGTCCAGATCATCGAGTTTGGTGTAGCTGGCAGTAAATTGATAAAAATCATTGGTGACGTTACGCAGTGGCAACTTATAGCGCGTTTCTAGTTTTTGCTCGGGCTTGGATAATGCCAGTTCACTCGACAAACTATGACCGCGGTCGTTCAGCCAAGGTTTGTCCCATTTTCCTTTGAGCCTGATGCCAGCATCGGTTGAGTATGTTGCATAGCCAATACCTGCTTCAACGACATTGCGCACGGCCGGCGTCAGTTCCACTCGCAGCGGTAACACCCCATGTTGGCGGTTTTCCACATCGGCTTCTAAGTTAATGCTGCTGAACCAGTTGGTGGTACTTAACGCTTGGCTGAGCTCGCCGAGTAATCTCGCCGAATAATGATCACCTTTGCGGAATGTTAATAAGGTGCGTAAACGGGGATGGTTTATTTGGCTGCCATGAAAAGTGATATCACCAAATTTGTAGCGCACGCCGCTGTTAAAAAATAACTTGATGGTGCCTCTGCGATCGCCTGGGGTGATGATAAGTTCGGTCCGCTCAAATTTGGCATCAAAAAAACCTTTGCGATTAGCGAGACTCATCAGTTCACTTTTGTAATTTTCATACTTACCGTGATGCAGTCGCTCGCCTTTTTTCGGCGCCGCATTTTTCAATAACTGTAAAAATTGGGTGTCATTGGCGGCACCACCAAGAATTCGAATGTCATTGATATCTATATAAACATATTTGTTGGCGGTAATTTTGGCATGCAACACATAGTCTTTACCTTTTTGTTGATCTTCAAAGTCGACCACCACTTGATAATAGCCAAGACCACGCAGTGCCAGTTTGATATCACGGTTCACCCGGTTTTTAAACCGCGCTGAGGGGTTAATTTCCGAGGTTGCTATCGACAACAAATAAAGTTCGATATTCTCTTTGCGCTCGCCGGTGACACCCGAGAGTTCGATGCGGTTTGCAGCCTGTGCGGTCACTGGTAACAGCATGAGTACTAACCAGAACCAACGTTTGATTAAAGCAGAAAAAATAATCATAACTCCCTGTGACGGCAGATGCAGGCGTCAGCGATTGCCGCAACCTATAAACCAGGCTCAACTGCCAGAGTATGAGCCTGAATGTTTCGAAACAACAACCGAGTGCATTGAAAAAATCTTATTGTGCGCCGGTCGGATCGTTAGCCGGTATTTCTAGTGACGCATTTGTCATGTCAGCAACCGCCGCTTCTGCTTGCAGAATTTGATCAAGCTGACTGATTTGCTCACAAATGATCCAATCTTTTTCATCCACCCAGTTTTGCGCGCCATTTTTCACCGTGCGAATAGGCACGATATAACGGCAGCTAGTTTGCGGTTTCACTGATGCAAAAATAGGCACAAAACCAAAATTCAGCGCCGTTTCAATTAATGCCTGCTGGTTTTGCGGATCGATGTCGGCCGCTTCATCGATATAAATCGGGATGCGGTATTTACCACGTTCGCGCTCAGCCAGCAACTGACGAATAAACAACATGCCACACAACAACTTAATGGTGATACGAGTACCGTTTGAGCCCGCGGAGTCAATTTTATCAAAATACTCGACATCACCAGCGCGATTGACCACTCGAAAACGAATATCAAATAAATCGGACAGGGTCAGGCCGGCTTTGTCGCTCGCTGCCTGAATCAAATAATCTTTGGCAGCATTAATTTCGCGCTCGTCAGTGGTGACGCCAGGCGCTAACAAGTCGAGTGTGTCGCCTTGTTGGTAAGCATCTGACGTGGTTAGAATGGTATCGATATGACCGACCAGTAGTTTGCGATCAACAATTTCGATTTTAAAATCTTGCAGGTTGGAAATCTGGTGGCGCCAGATCCCACGGTTAAAGCTATTGAGTTCGCGATGCAGCCGGTCTAAATCTGAGCGCAAACCTTTTAAGGTCGAGGCAACTTCGGTCAAGGCAACACGTGCCCGCCGTTCAATGGCTTCCCGCTCTTTGTCCAGATGGTGAAAAGCTTGGATTAGTTTTTGATATTTAGCATCTTCATCAGTTTCAGCTTCAAACTTGCTAATGCCAGCATTAAAAATAAACAAATAGGTGTTTTTAACGTTGATTTCTAACAGCTTCAGTTCCTGACAGTGTTTATTGTAGGAGCGTAATTCATCCGCCAGATTGTCGTATTCCAACGTGATTTCAATTGGGTAGGGCGTAACGCGGCCGCTGTAGAAATCGAGCTGGAAATCAATCCGCTCTTTTTTCTCGTGTTCAATGCGTTCTAATTGACGTTTTAGCTGGTCTTGTTTGTTGGTGACCAGATTACGCCGGTCTGACAAACTACTGGCTTTGTGCTGCACTTCGGCAAGTTGCTCGTGCAGAATTTCTTCTTCACGGTCCAGTTCGTCAACCAATTCTTGTTGTTGATCACGCAGCTCACGCATCAGCTCGAAGCGAGCAAAACGTTTTAAATCGTCTTCCGCTTGCAGCATATCAGCGTATAAACGCTCTTTTTCGCGGGTTTTACCGGCTAAATCCTGCGCCACTTCTTCCTGTTGCTCTAAAGTCGCCAGCGTAAGTTGTAGTGCATCAATGTGCTCTTTTAATTGAATTTTACCTTCGACCCCGGTCATATCGGGCGCTGATAAATGAGCTAAATCAATCACTGCGCCTTTGAGGTGCAATTTACCCTGACGGAAACAATCGGCGAGCTGACTTAATTGCTCGCCAAAGGCATCGTCGTTAGTAATCTGCACATCACCGCCGGTGGCGGTTGATAACGACAATAAATCTGGGTTCAGTGCTTTAATCAGCTGCTGCACTTCCGGCAGCGATAAGTCTTCGCGTAAGCGCGAGTAAAGGTTGTACTCGAGGTTTTTCAGCTGCAACTTTAAGCTTTTTAGCTGCTTTTGCGTTTGCGCTTGCTGATGCGCCAAAGTGACCGGATTGAGATTGGCCGCGCCTTGCAGGCTGTGGCTAAGCGACTCGTAACTTTGGCGTATATTGGCCAAATTGGATTGTAACGTCGGTAGGTTGGTCAGACCAAAGCGCTGCGCTAAGCTGTCGTGCTCAGTAAACCACTGTTGCAGTTCAAGTTTACGGCCAGAGAGCTCTTTAATTTGGCCAACGTATAACCGTTGTTTATCCTCCAATTGGCTTTTTTCGCGGTGCAGCGCTTCTAAATGGCCAGATAACTCAGCTTGCTGATCTTCTAAATAACTTTGAAACTCGACCAAAGCGCGGTCGAGTTTTGGCGCATAAGCGGCTAATCGGCCTTTGAGCACCGAACGGTTATCAATCAGGTTTTCTAGCGCTTCTACGGCTTGTTGCTGATTTTCTAGTGCTTTAAGTTCACGCCGGTCACGGTTCACTTTTTCAAAAGCGTTGTGCCAGACAGTGTAAAAGTCGACCTTCGGGTCACTTAAATGTCTGGCAAACACCGGCAATAATAAGCGTTTGACGTCCTGCGCTGTTAAGCGGTGCAGGTTCAGGATGCGGCGGAAAATGTCTTTATACACCGGCGCGTCGCTGACATTGGTCAGTGGGATCATCCGCAGGTTTATTTTACTGTCATAAGGCGTCGCGCCGCCGGTGAGCATCGAGTTCAGCTCGGACGGTTTAAGCTCCAGCGGGTCAAAACCAAGCTGACGTAGATGATGATCCAGCTTGTTGTATTTAACAATGCTGTTGTTCAGCAGATAGTGATCAAGATTGAGCTTACCGTTGTAGCAAAAATACTGGTACTGATAACCGGCAATTTTACCTAAACCGGCCACCCCAATCACCACCGGGCCATTGGGCAAATTGGCTTCAAGCAGAATGTAGCTTTGATCGGTGCCAAAATAGAATTTGCGCGTCTCGTCCAGATCGTGACCATCCCATTCGGTCAGGCGTAAATCGTTGATCAGCGGAAACTGCAGCGCATTAATGACCGAGCTTTTACCGGTATTGTTGGGCGCACAAATGGAGGCGGAATTATCCAGCGGAATAACACATTTGGCGTAGCCTGCAGTATTCAAAAGTGCGAGCTTGGTTAAGCCGTATAACTCAGACATCGGCTTGCTCCTGTGGTTTTAATGACGATTCGATAGCCGACTCCAGCGACGTTTCTGCGCTGGAATCATTCGGAAATTCAGCAATTTGCTCAACCGCCATCAGCGCATCAAGGTAGCGGTAAATGGGCGACAGTAATTTAAAATGTTCACCCTGCGCTTTGGCAAAGCCATAACGCAGCATCCGGTTCATCACTTCCCGTTTTAAATCGGTGGCGGAGAAGATTTCCAGTTGCTCGAATAAATGATATTGCTGCTGCAAAATGCTAGCGAGAATTTCATGACTAATTTCAACGTCAAATAAGGCGCGTAGCGGGTCTTGGCCTTGATCGGCAAAAAACTCGACCAGTGCATAAGTGGTCAGCGCAAACAGTCGAGAAATTTTACCCATATTGACGGTGGCATCATCGACATCAAAGTGAAAATAGCCGCGACTGTCGCGTTTGAGTTGATTGCCAAGTGCAGAAAACAGTGCGCTGTAGGCGTTTTCGTTAGTATCGAGCTCTTGCCAGAGGGCAAAATCCTGCTCGCTGATATGATAACCAGTGCTGAGTTTTTTATGAATTTCAGCCAGTTGGGTTAATTGTTCCAATTCAATCTGCATGCATTAAGTTCCGGAAGTTGCAGTGGGCACAAAAGGGTGGAGCGTCAGGCGGTAGCCGTTGACTTCAAGTTCGGCATGTTGCTCCAGATGCTGCAGTTTTAGCGTCGGCGCGCGGCTTAGTTCCTGATATAAAAATAACAATTCATCGACCGGGAGTTGCGGGTAACTTTTTGCCAACCACTTGGATAAATCGGTGTTGGCTTTTTGACTGCGCGCTGATTTTAACACATCGGTCAGGTCCGGCACCCGAATGGCGGCATTGTCGCCCGGATCAACCTGTTCCGGCATTTGATAAGCCTCGTCCTGATAGTCAACCAGTTCTGCCATGTAGCTGGTAATTTGATTGGCCGAGCCCAAACTAAATTTTTGATGATCCGAGCTGAATTTTGGCACCAACTGTTCGAGTGTCGGCTCTAACCCTTTTTTCCGTAATAGTGCCAGCAAGGCACTGGCGTTGCGGGAGATCTGGGTGTTTTTACGTAGCTCTTCGCGCAGCGGCATCAGCACGTCGGTACTTCGGATCAGTGCTTCGCGGCCAATTTGGTTCATATCAAGCAAACGGGTGCGCAGCTGCACTAAAGGCTCTTTTTCGCTGTGTAAAAAGCCGGTTTGTTCGATGTTGAGGATGAGCTCGCTCAGCTGATGCTCCAGTGCCTGCATACTTTGCTGGAAAGGTGCATTGATATCGATCATCTGCAACACCGGTTCGATATATTCGTCAAACGCTTCCATCACGGCGCTGTAACGTTTGGCGAGGCTGAGTTTAGTTTCGTCGGCTTTGGCCTTTTCCACTAGGTGCATAATGGCACTTTCGTTTTTGCGAAAATGTTTCACCACTTCTCGCACTCGTTCGTCCATCAATCGTACGAAACGGCGCATTTCACTGACGTCTTTGGTCTCTGCTGCTGCTTTTAACTTGCCGCGTAAACGGTCTAAATCTTCAATCCGGCTTTGGATATCACCGACGGTGCCCAGTTGGTGTTCCTGCGTTAAAAACTGGACAAATTCCAATACCGCGCGATTGAGTTCCAGCTGACTGGATTTCGCCAAAGGGATCAGCACTTCATATTGCAATAACCGCTGCGCTTCCTTGAACACCTGTTCACTGCTCAACGCCGGTGAATGACGCTGAATCAGTGCTTGCACGTCTTGAAAACTGAAACTGCCCAGGGTGCTGCGGCCGACCAATGTTTCTAATACTGGCCAGTGGTCATCGAGGCATTTAATGATTTTTTTTGCTGATAACATGAGCTCGTAACTTTTCGTTAAAAAATTAAGGGGTATCGACCAATGTATGACCAGTTGCGGGTAGTGCGAAATAGTTGGCAGTGATAGAATGCCGTCCCGCCATGAGTCCACTCCCACACACAATAAGCTGGTGAAATTTTATGTTAAGTACAGTAATACTGGGCTTGGTTGCCCTTGCCTTTGTGCTGATCGTTATAGAGGATATTATCCACGTAAACAAGGCAAAAACGACACTTTTTTTCGGTGCGCTATGCTGGATTTTAGCATTTATTTTTCCAATGCACGGCGCTACAAGCGCTGAAATTAATGAACAGCTGAACCATAATCTACTAGAAATAGCGACTTTATGGCTATTTTTAATGTCAACTATGACTTTTGTCGCTTATCTCAATAGCAAAGGTTTTATCGCGCAAATCGTCCAACGGATGTTACCAGGTGAACTTTCTGAGCGGCGGCTGATGTTTATTATTGCCGCCTTTGCCTTTGTATTTTCTTCTTTTGCCGACAACGTCACCGCAACTTTGGTGTCGATTGCGGTGATCGCCTCACTAAAAATGGACGTGAAGAAAAGGATTAAATACGCCACTTTGATTATTTTTGCCGTCAACAGTGGTGGGGTGTCGCTGATCACCGGTGATGTCACGACCTTAATGTTTTTCCTGGCAGAAAAAGTGACCATCGCTAACTTGTTATTGTTGGTGCTCCCGGCATTTTTCGCGGTCGCAGTGCTTGCCGTTTTGTTATCACGCGGCATGAATGATCGGATTACCATTGAAAAATCGGCCAAACCGATTGAAAAAGCCGATGCGATTATTGCCGGCATTTTTGCGGCGACGATAGGATCAACATTGCTGTTGAATATTCTGTTTCAAATTCCGCCGGTTTTAACTTTCTTGTTTGGTTTAGGTGTGATGTTCTTAAGTGCACAGTTTTTACTGCGCAAAAAGACCACCCAAAGTATTCTCAATTATGTGCGTGAAGTAGAGTTTGAAACTTTGTTGTTTTTCTTAGGGGTGCTGTTGTTAGTTGGTATTCTTAAAGAAATTGGTTTTTTAAATAACTTCACTCACTTATATACGATATTGCCGCCAGTTGAAGCGAACTATTTGATGGGTATTGCATCGTCGTTGATTGACAACGTGCCGCTGACCGCCGCCTTATTAAAAGCCGAATTGACGATGACCACCGGTGAATGGTTGATGCTGACCTATGCTACCGGTGTCGGTGGTTCGATTTTAATCATTGGCTCGGCCGCGGGCATTATCGCAATGAGTAAAATTAAAGAGTTGACCTTCGGCAGTTATTTTAAGATGGCAGGCTATTTACTATTTGCGTATACCTTAGGCTATAGCGGTGTTTATCTGATGGGGCAGTTGGCAGGTTAACTGGTTGCTTGGTGCACCTTCTTGCAACCGGATAGTTTAATGGCGTCTATGCCTACGGCGCCAGTTTAAACGGTGACTATTTAAACGGTACCCATTTGCACTATACGAGGGTGCCGTTTTTTTATTCACTTGCTAGATGGACATCTAAAAGTCTGTTGCCTTTTGACTGCGACTGCAGTATCTTGGCGCCGTCAATCATATCTGATAGACCAGAAGAGGAGCGTTCACCAGGTAGTTCAGCATAGGTTGCTATAGACCGTACACTGAATGAGGGGGATGAATGCCGAGGATAGCGTGCCGTAGCAGCACAATGTCCGGTCAAAAGGGTTGAATCCCTGCGACTGTCACCTGAAACCCGGTGGAGAGCTTCTGGCCTTTGTTCGTCTGCAAGTAGACAGCAAGCCAACTCATGCTTGGTCGCTGTATCTGATTGTTACGCTGCAAATGCCATGCTCTGCTTATGTTTTTTATAAGGAGAGAAACCTTGTCAAATATCAATTCTGTAGCTTCTGCTAACTCTGTACCTTCTGCTATGTCAGTGCCTTCGGCTACGTCAGTGGCAACTTCATCATATCAAATCATTGTTGCTAAATTTGGCGGCACCAGCGTGGCTGATTATGCTGCCATGTCGCGCTGCGCTGATATTGTATTGGCCGACCCCAATATCCGTATGGTAGTGGTGAGTGCAAGCTCGGGGGTCACCAATTTACTGGTAGACATGACCAAGCAAACTGCGGCCGCTGCGCGAGTCGACACTTATGCTGGTGTGGAACGCATTACCTATGCGGTGTTGCGACAATTGCAGCAACAAGCGTTAGTTGGCGCCGCTATCGAGCAACTGTTGCTGGAATTAAAAACGCTGGTTGAGCTGGATCGAAGTTATTCCGATATCGAAAAAGATTTGGTGCAATCTTTTGGGGAACGCTTAAGTTCGGTGCTCTTTGCGCAGGTGCTTGCCGAGCGCGGGGCGCCCGTCAGTAGCTTTGATGTTCGTCGTGTGATGCGTACCGACTCGCGTTTTGGCAAAGGTGAGCCGCAAATCGACAAGATTGCCGCCTTGACCGCGCAATATCTACAGCCATTGTTAAACCAGCAGCTTATTGTTACTCAGGGCTTTATTGGCGCTGATAGCTTTGGTCAAACCACCACTTTAGGTCGTGGCGGCTCGGACTACAGTGCCGCCATTCTTGGCGAAGCTGTCGGGGCCAAAGTGGTACAAATCTGGACTGATGTGGTGGGGATCTTTACCACCGATCCGCGATTGACCGATCAGGCCCGCTGCATCCCCGAGATTAGTTTTGATGAAGCGGCCGAAATGGCAACTTTTGGTGCCAAAGTGTTACACCCAGCAACGCTTATTCCGGCAATGCGGCAAAATATTCCGGTGTTTGTCGGCTCTAGCCGCGAGCCCAACGCCGGTGGTACTTGGATTTCGAAACAAGTTGATACCAAACCATCATACCGCGCGATTGCCCTGCGTAAAGCGCAAACACTGATCACGGTGAAAAGTCCGGCGATGTTACATGCTGCCGGTTTTCTAGCGCGGGTGTTTGATATTTTAAGTCGGCATCAAATTTCGGTCGATTTAGTGACCACCTCTGAAATTAGCGTTGCTTTAACCCTGGATGACGCACCAGGCAGTGCTTTTACCCAGTCGATTGAACCGGCACTTGCTGAACTAAAAGCTTTTTCGGAAGTGACGGTTGAGCAAAACTTGAGCTTAATTGCGGTCATTGGCAACCACTTGCATAGCACACGCGGTGTGACCGGATCGCTCTTTCAGGCGCTGGAAAAAATTAATATGCGATTGATTTGCCACGGTGCCAGCCGACACAATCTGTGTTTTTTGGTGCAGGACAGCGAAGCCGCCGGCGTGGTGAAAGAATTACATCAGGCGTTATTTTAAAAACATGATTTTGGCATGAGCCCCCCCCAAAAAAAACCGCCTGTTGGCGGCAATGCCAGTCAGTTAAGCTGCCTGGCATTATTTTTTGAGCGCATATTTATTCGGTTTTCGTTTTACTATCCGCGGGTATGAACGTTCCTCCCGCCTG
>JBBKWN010000002.1:0-15523 GCA_037968955.1 Rheinheimera sp.
GGCTTGGAGTTCGATTAAAAACAACGGAACTGAAAGCGCCTGATCATAACAGGGACGACTCCAGATCCGACTGAATTTTGCATGTTGCGGCAGGGTGACCACACAATAAGGTGCATCCAGCCAGTTGGAAAAAAGTGCCAAATCAAATTGCAGCAAACATTGTCCTTTACGGATGTTTGCCTGCTCGGCAATTTGCCAATCAAAACCTTTGCCATGCTGGATGAGGCATTGTTCAGGAAAACGGATATCCAGTCGAAGGCCATTGTGTTGTCGCAAAATAATGTGCTGCCCGGCCTGGTCAAGCCGCTGACAACTGCCATCAAATGGCGCTAATAGCCGATTGCCCTGCAATTGAATCAAAACGCCTTCACCGCCGAGGCCAGCGGCAATCAGCGCTTCATCTGCCTGCTGCAGCGGCAATACCAGCCCGCTGAGCGGGCTTGAGATCAACATTCCACTCTGCGCGGGCAGACTATGAACCAGATGCAAATTACCAAAGGGGGCAGGCATGCCAATAAATCTCCGGCAAATTGCTTGATGTGCAGAGCTTTGATAGTACCCAATTATTTGGCTTTTGGGTGGAGAAAATACATTTTTTTTCGAGAGCGTGTCTGCCGCAAGTACTGCGCCGGCGTAGAGTGCTATTGAGTTTGTGAAAATTTAGTTCGCTGCCTATATCAAATAAACTCAGTTTTGATATGAATTTGCTATGAGATGGCTATTTATCACTGTCAGTTCTAGAAGAGACTGGCTGAAAGCTGCAGTTCGTCTGTAAAAAGTTGTCCACAGATTCTGTGGGTAACTTTGTGCACTTCTCTGTTTATAGTTGTTATGTAATTGATAAATATAAAAATTATGCAATGGCATATTTTTTGTTATTTTCTGTTTTTCAGAATGCAGCCTGAAGAGCTTGAAAAATAGCAAATTAGATTTAATCGGCAGTCGACAATGCTGTTTATCAGAGCCTACTTTGCATAAATATGAGTTATTACCAAATATAATTGAAAGTCTCTGGCTTGTGTTGATGGCAGATTGCGGTTTATGAAGCCTGCTGCGGCAGTCTCGCGTGAGACTAGTACGGAATTATGCTATGGTAAAAGGCTGTGGCCGCGATAGGCAACGTAAGGGGTTCGAGATGCAAAGTAGTTTAATGGTAACCCTGCAACAAGGCGTGCATTACAGCAAAGTCTGGCCGTTGGTAAGCGAATTAAATGCAGTATTTCCAGAAAATCAGGTGATCCGTCTGACCAAGTTTGGTCAGCAAGTGATGCCATTGCTTGGCGTGTTGTCGGTGGTCGTGCAACTGCAGTGGCTGGGGCAAAGTTATTTGGCGCAATCGCTCGCATCAGCGTTTTTTTTGCTCTCAATGCCATTACAAGGTTTTTACTGGCTTGGTACTCGTTCTGCATCACCATTGCCACCCGCCATCTTGCGCTGGTATCTGGATATCAGCGATAAACTAAAACAGAACGGCGTTGCAGTCCCTGCTACCGGCAGCAAACCTTGTTATCAGGATTTAGCTGGCGTACTTAATATGGCGGTCAATCAGCTAGATAAGACATTTATCAAACAATTACTGTGATCACTGAGCTGCGGTTGTGTTTAAAGTACTGCTGATATTTTTTGCCCGATCCGTATCAGATTTAGCGTTTCTTTATTCCCTGCTCATGACCTCCTTACTGCCTTTTAGTTACCTTTTAGTTACCTTTTAGTTACCTTTTGGTTGCTTCGCCATTGCTTCATCAATTGTGCAAAAAAAGGCCGCGCTCTGCGGCCATTCGTTGTTGTTCCTATAATCCAATCAGAGCTTAAATTCGGACCAGACCGGGGCATGGTCGGATGGTCGCTCCATGGCGCGCAGGTCATAATCGACATCGGAAGCAATACAAAGCTCTGCTAACTGTTGTGTCGCCATCACCACATCAATCCGCAGTCCGCGATTATCATCAAAACCTTTTGATCGGTAGTCAAACCAACTATAACGTTCAGCGCGCTCTGGGTGCAAAGCGCGGAATGTATCAATGAGCCCCCAGTCTTTGAGCCGTTGCAACAATTCACGCTCTTCTGGCAAAAATGAACATTTACCTTCTTTTAGCCACCGCTTGCGATTGGGCTCGCCGATGCCGATGTCGATGTCTAGTGGTGAAATATTGATATCACCGATCACTGCAATCAGTTCGTCAGGTTGATGATTTTGTTCAAGATAATTCATCAAGTCGGCATAAAATTTCAATTTGGCAGGAAATTTAGTCTCATGTGCGCGGTTTTCGCCCTGCGGAAAATAGCCATTGAGCAGGGTGAATACCCGACCATCAGCTAAGGTCCAGCGACCAATCAACATCCGGCGTTGTGCTTCGGGCACATCTGTCGGGAAACCGTATAACATTGAGTCGGCTGGTGTTTTACTTAAAATAGCGACACCGTAATGGCCTTTTTGACCAAAATGGTACACGTGATATCCCAGCGGTTTAACATCGGCCATTGGAAACTCATCATCATGCACTTTAATTTCTTGCAAGCCGACAAAGTCAGGTTGATGTTGCTCAATAAGCGCCTGCAGTTGGTGTGGTCTGGCACGCAAGCCATTAATGTTAAAAGAAATAATTTTCATAGTTGAATGGGGCCTACTAAAAGCGACAATTGCCGGATGCGCCGATGATACCATTAACTATTCCAGCTTGCGAAGCGCTGGCTTGCCCAATGCGGCGCCGGTCAGTTAAGCTGCACCCTATGTTGAATGCTCGCTTGTGGTGCGTTGTTCTTTGGAAATTTGTCAGTTTAGTGCCATCTGTTATCAGTTAAAGCGATCTGCTCGACGGCGCAGTGTGGCGCTACAGATCCGACATGGTCAACTAGCGGTGCTAGCCCCTTATTATGTTGATAAATTGCAGATTGATCAGTTTGTGGCCTTGAAGCAGCAATGGATAAATAATCATCTGCAGCGGCAGGCTGTGCTCCATTCGGTCCCAGATTATCTAGCTTTACAACAGTTACCTTTTCTCGATGAGCAGTTGCAGTTAAAGATTGTGCCTGATCATCACAATGCCGCGAGTCGCGACGCAATGACGCTTTGGGTGCAATTGTCCAGGCGAGTAAAAGCGGAAAATCATCGGACTAAGACAATACAGTTGTTGCAGTTTTGGTATCAGCAACAAGCGCAAAACTGGTTTAATCAGCGTGTCAGTTATTGGCAACAGTTAATGGGGGTTACTGTTTCCGGGGTAGAAATCAAAAATTGGAAACAAAAGTGGGGTAGTTGTAGCGCCAGTGGCGTGGTTAGTTTTAACTGGCGACTTATGCTGGCACCAAGTTGGGTGGCAGATTATGTGGTGGTGCATGAATTAGCGCACCGACAACACATGGATCACTCGCCAGCCTTTTGGCAATTCCTAGCGCGTTTTTGCCCTTTGGCGAAAGAGGCTCGGGCTTGGTTTGTGCAACACCAACACATCTTAGTGTTACGTTAACAAAATCGTCTAAGTGCAATCGTCTAAGTGCAATCGTTTGAGTGCAATCGTTTGAGTGCAATAGTTTTTTGCTCGACGACCTTGAAGTTTGTCTACCACCGCGACGTCGAGCAGCAGTTTTTGTTAAGGTGATGGCGATTAGTGCAACAACATGATTGAGTACTGACGTCGATTGAGTGGCGGTTGAGCGTTTATCCGCCAGTAGGGTCTTAATTTTCAGTAAGATTTCTGGTCTAATTCAGCAATATGAAAAACGACAGGCTCGGTAGTACTTGCCAAGACCGAGCTTAGCAAACGATCATTCTTAGCGGGCATCTTCTTTTCAAGCCGAATTGCAGTTGTCGATGACTCGCCACCTTTGCCAGGACAATGAATAATGACCAATCAACTCAAATTGCAACAACTTGTCAAATTGTTAGATTTGACCCGTTTAACCGACGATGACCACGCTGATGCAATGGCGCAATGGCTGCAACAACAAGCAGGTGCCGCGTTAAGCCCTGCCGCTTTTTGTGTCTATCCTCAGTATTTGCGCCAAACCAGTCAGTTTTTGCGCCAGCAAGCCATCCCGGCAAAGCTAGCGACGGTGGTAAATTTCCCTTCGGGTGAATTGGCTGTTGCTGCGGTGGTGGCTGAAATCCAGTCGGCGCTGGCAAATGGTGCCGAAGAAATCGACTGTGTGTTGCCGTATCGGCGATTGTTGGCCGGTCATTGTAGCGAGGTGCAAGAGTTTCTAGCCGTGATCCGCAAGTCTTGTGCTGCAAAATGCCTAAAAGTGATTATTGAATCTGGCGAACTCAGTACCCCACAGCAAATTATCAAAGCGACAGAGCTTGTGATCGATGCTGGCGCCGACTTTGTTAAATCCTCGACCGGCAAAGTCGCCATTGGTATTACCACTGAAGCGGCCAGAAATATCCTGACAGTGATTGCTGCAGCTGGTCGTCCAGTTGGCTTTAAAGCCTCCGGCGGCGTTCGCACAGTGTCGCAGGCGCTAGAATTGGTCGAACTGTATGAACTCATTACTGGCAAGCTGGCGCAACCAGAATTTATGCGTATCGGTGCCAGTACCCTATTTGGCGAAATTAATTTATTGTTGGCGACGACAAAAGCTTAACAGCTTTGTTTGAGCTCTTGCCGGTATGGATGGTACTGCTGATGTAATTCAGAGTCACGCTGTTGATACCGCTTTGGCAGTAGGGTTTGATTAATCAGTTTAAAGGTTTGACGGCAACGTTGATAAATCACCAGCGACTTGTGTTTTTGTTGAGACGCCAGAATTTGTAGCAATGATTGCGTCATGTTGAGTGCTGTGCCGCTATTTATCGGGGCAGTGTGCGGCGCTTGTTCGAAAATCGCCACTGCTGCTTGGTATTTCCGTTCTTGATAGGGCTACATTCCCGTTTGATTGAGCTGTGCTCCCGTTTGATTAAGCTGCGCTAGTTGGGCTGCGATCCCAGCGAACTTCTATTGTTGCTGCTGCAACAGTCGCGCAGACAGGATAGGGTCGTTTTGCGAACTCTCAGGCAGTTGGCTGATCAACTGATCCGCATCTTCAAACTCACCAACGCTCAACAGTAACATGGCAAAACCGGCAACATCGGGGTCCTGTTGTGTCATTTGTTGGCAAAGTAACGAGGCCGTTTTTTTGCCGGCTGATATCGTCCGTCCATGGCTTCCAGCCGAGCGACACATATTTGTTCGAAACGGCTAAAATAACTACCTCGCAGCAATGGGCCGTCGTGTTGGCTGCGGTGTAATGTTAGCAATGTTTCTTGCTGCAGTCGGTTACGGTTGCTGGGATCGGTCACATTGCCAATGGCATCGAGCATGGTACGGATGTAGTTAAACAGGTGACTGGGATCTTGTTGATTGGTTTTTTTGGTTAACTCAAATATTTGTTTGCTAGCTGACGCCATTTCAGTGAAGTAGCCAGCGGAGCGTGCGACTTTGAGGCTTAGGTATTGGCGTGGCAAATGATAAGGCGCGATGGCAAGTGCTTGATTGATACTGGTCATTGCAGCATCAAGGTTTCCTTGTTCCAATAGACAACTTTCTTGTAAATCATAAACTTGTGTACAAAGCCTATTGACGGTGAGTGATTCCTGACAGCTTTCCAGGCAACGAGAATATTCCTGCTGTTGCAGTCGAAATGTTGCCTCCAAGGCTGCAGTACTTGTTCGCCATGAGTGGCAAAATGAATGTGAGTGATCCCCTGACTGTTCAGCATACCTTTAAGCATCACCTGAACTGGTGTTGCTCATCGACGACCAACACCAGCAACCCGGATAACTATAGTTTGAACATACCGCTATACCAGATGGCGATGATGTGGCAATAGTGTGGGAAAGGATGCTGAAATACGCAAGCTGGACTGAAAATTACGACTGAAAATTTAACCAATCGAAAACAGCAAAAAATTTATAAGTAACGAAGGGACAGTTTAGTTTGGAAAAAGATATTTGATTTGAGTGACTTGATTTGTTTAACCGACTTGATGGTCAGTGGTGATGTTGGCAAAAATGGTGGAGGGGGAAGGATTCGAACCTTCGAAGGCAGTGCCGGCAGATTTACAGTCTGATCCCTTTGGCCACTCGGGAACCCCTCCACGTGGCCGGCATCTTATCAAATCATTGGCTGTTGTAAAGAAATAAACTACAGAAACGATACTGATTGCCGATAAAGTCAGCACATTCCTGCTTAAAGATAAAAAAATGATCCCACTGGTCAATGAATGGCAACTTCAAAGCCAATTAAATCAGGCATTACAGACACAACATCGTGCTGATTTCTCATTATGGCTTGCGATGTTGTCGCCAGCGGTCGAGGAGATGGCGCAGTTTTTCCCACAGCCGTTAGACGATGATGCAAAAACACATACCCTATATCAGCAGTTGGGCGTAAATCCGCAACGAGCATATGAAATGCAAGACAATGATGTTGCGCGCTTTGATGCACAACATCAGGCGTTGGTGACGGACGGTTTTAGCCAATGGCGTTTGCTGACATTGCTTGATCCAACCGCAGTCGTGGTTCGACATGATCCGAAAAAGCTATCGGCAGATGTGATGGATAATCTTGGTCTACACACTAAACGGCGACTGGCGAGCACAGAGCTGAAGATGCCCAGCGCCGATCCAACATTGATGTACGAAATGCTGCAACAAATGACTTCGCTGAACTGATTGAAAAATATCTTTTGAATGAATATGGTTTATTGAAAATAAGATTCGGCCGCATTTATCATCCAAAACAAGACTCATGTTGGCAGTTGTGAAGGCACAAGTGCATCAGTCGCGATCTTCGGTTCACTTTTGTACGATAGCTGTTTTACTTGGAGTTCCACTGTCCGGCCATTTGATGCGGCAGACAATGTTTAAATTTTTTCCCACTTTTACACGGACAACTGTCATTTCGGCTTAGTTTTTGTGAAGGATGATCAGTTAAAAAACCATCCAGATAGGTCCATTTCTGATTGCTTCTGATAAACCGGGAGTTTTCTTCTAGTACATGCAGCCTATCTTGCATGATAAATTGCACCTTAAAATGCACAGTACTAAAACTGTCGTCGGTTAAGAATACCGTTGCCGATTGTTGCAGATGGTCGGGTAATGGGGATTCGTCACTTGCATTGATGACATCGAGCTGTATAAAGTGTGCCGCTTTAGCAAATGCCGCGATGTCATCGATAGGATTATTCGCTTTGGATAAAGGATGATAGCTGTCGACCAGATAACGTATCGCGATGTCTGAACCGTCACAATAAGCACTAAAGCGTGAACGCATCAGTTGTAAAGCGGTTCTCGGTGATTGCTGCCCATGAATAAATACGCTGCAACAGTCGTCAAAACTCAGGCTTGATTGGCAATAACAGTTCATGTTTCTCTCCCACATCGCTAACTTGGTGGCAGTTTACTGTTTTTTTTGGGTGTCACCAATGTCGAACTATGAAAGATCCCGTGCCGAAACTGCCCGACAAAAATGGCCAATAAAGTTGAAAAATAACATGCACTGCCGTCAAGATTAGCAAACGCAGCCCCACCAGTTAATTAACATTCATACATTAGTGCGTCATGCTGCGCTCAGCTTTGTTATCCGTAGTTAAATTAACTAAAGCAGTGCCGTATTTTGCAGAAAGATACTGATAGTCTTCGAGTTGTGGATGTGTTGATGGTAAAAAACTAATGACGGCGCAGCAAGTTGAGCAAGTTAATGCGTCACGCATTAGATTATCAAAATGACTGATTTGGCGTTGTTGGATCACCAGAATCCGATTGCTGTTGATGTTTCGCGGCCCGAGCATTGATTTGGTGAGGGGCTGTGGTGGTGCGATGACTAATAACCAGCCTTGTTGGCTATCGGTTTGGGCAGATAAAACCCCGATGAGTTGCAGTAAGTGTGCAGTGTCTGGAGCTGCTGAGTTTGAGACCAATGATCCGACAGACGGGCGAGCAACTAAGGGGCTGTTTGTGGTACCGTTTTGAAACTGATGGCTTTGAATATTCGACATTTGCTGCTCCGCATCTTTTTAAGGACTGTCTGTACGCACAGTGTATGTATATACAGTAATCAGTGTTGGTATAAAAAGCAAGCGAAGACTGTGCAAATATACAGTGGTTGTGACTTTTTGATACATGGTCGTTAGCATTTGAAATTATTTAGATTTAAATCAGTAGCTTAATAGATTTCGGTTCTGTCATCGGGTAGGGTAAGTGAAATCAATCGAGTAACCTGATACTGGTTAAACCATTTGTCGAAGCAGCCTAAGGTAAACTTCGGGGCTGCAGTTGAGGAAGAGAAAAAAATGTTGTTACAGAATTTTGTGCAGCAGCAGGGTGACCAGTTCTGGTTCAGCCGGCAGCAAGCCAGTCAGTTTGCCAAACAAGTGGCGACGGATTTTAATCCGATCCACGATGAAGACAGTAAGAGATTTTGTGTGCCGGGCGATTTGTTATTTGCATTCTTATTGCATAAATTCGGTTTATCCGAGCAACTCAGTTGTAGTTTTAATGGGATGGTCGGGTCTGACGTGCCGTTACACTGCCAGCAGCACGGTGATACCGTACAAATTCTTGACCAAACCGATAAGTCTTACTTAAGCTTGACCCAAAGCGGCAAAGTTCATCACAGCTGCCAATTTATTGAAGCGCTGATCCAAGATTATGTTCGCTTTTCTGGCCAAAATTTCCCCCATATTCTGCAGCCGCTGATGGAGAAACATCAAATGATGATTCATCCGCAACGGCCACTGGTGATTTATCAAAGTATGGCCTTACATTTTTTCCGTTTTAGCGACAATTGCCCCCAGTTAAAATTGTCCGGTTCCAGCCTAGAAATTGACGGTAAACGTGGCAATGTATTGTTAGAGTTTCAGTTGCTCGACGGTGATGAAGTGATCGGCGCTGGTGAAAAACGAATGATCTTAAGTAACCTTGTGCCTTATGATGCTGCACAAATGCAGGGTTTAGTTGATATTTATAATCAGCGGAAAGTGACGTTAGGCACTGCTTGCTAAATCTAAAAAGCTGCTTGTTGGATGACACAAGCAGTTTTTTCGTCGTTAAATAGTCAAAAAGTGCCTCGCAAATACGGGTCTTTCATCGTTCAAAAATGTCTTTTGGCTGATTCAACCCTTACGCAAGTGGTTTCGACCACGATCTAAAATGCATCAAAGCCTTACCTTTGTTCGTTTTAGCCGTTCACATTCTTTTTGCGATAGCAAAACCAGAACCATTCATCGCGAGTAGATACCCAACTATTACTCATTATTCAGATCGGACGTTGCCGGCGTCGCCATGTTGCTATGATTTGTTTGGCTGATAGATGTTTTGCTTCATTGCGTGTGGCCACTCGAACAAAACAGTTAAACAAGCAATTTTTCCTCTGAAATTTCAAAGTGAAACGAGCTGCGGTTCAACGTAGTCTGTTGGAAAATACGCTGGCTATCTGGTATCGTCGGGCAAAGTAAACAGGGAGCTGATATGTATTACATGATCTATTCAGAAGATGTCGCCAATAGCCTGGCACAACGTAAATTAACCCGTCCTGCACATCTTGCACGATTACAGCAATTAGCAGAAGCAGACCGGTTATTACTGGCCGGCCCGTTGCCGGCGATTGATGCCGAAGATCCACAAGAGGCCGGATTCACCGGTTCCTTGGTGGTGGCACAATTTGAGTCACTGGCTTTGTCAGAGCAGTGGGCTGCTGCCGATCCTTACCTTGCCGCTGGTGTTTATGCGCGCAGCACCGTCAAGCCATTTCGTAAAGTTTTGCCATAAGGAAGACTCGGATGTCGACAATTTTATTGACCGGCGGCGCTGGCTACATTGCTAGCCATACCGCAATTTGTTTACTCGAAGCGGGTTTTGATGTCATAGCGCTGGATAATTTCTCGAACTCATCGGCTGAATCGGTGCGACGCGTTGAACAAATCAGCGGTCGTACAGTGAAGCTTATTCGTGGTGACATTCGTGACGAAGCCGCATTAAATCAATTATTTAGCGGCAATAAAATTGATGCGGTGGTGCACTTTGCCGGATTAAAAGCCGTCGGTGAGTCGACTGAAAAGCCGTTGGCCTATTATGATAATAATGTTGCCGGCACTATTACTTTGTGTCGGGTGATGGCTTTACATGGTGTTAAACAATTGGTGTTTAGCTCATCGGCGACCGTGTACGGTGACGCGAAAGTAATGCCCATTCGCGAAGATGCTCCACGCTCGGCCACCAACCCATATGGCCAGAGTAAGTTGATGTTGGAATATATTTTGGCTGACTTACAGCTGTCCGATCCTCGCTGGCGTATTGCAGTATTACGTTATTTTAACCCGGTTGGCGCCCATCAAAGCGGCCTGATCGGCGAAGATCCGAATGGGCCACCCAATAATCTGATGCCTTTTGTTAGTCAGGTCGCCGTCGGAAAACGGGCGCAGTTGTCGGTGTTTGGCGATGATTATCCGACAGTGGATGGTACCGGCGTTCGTGACTATATTCATGTGATGGACTTGGCCGATGGCCATGTGAAGGCGTTGCAATATTTACAGCAGCAACCAGGTTTTGTTGCCGTGAATCTTGGCACCGGCCAAGGGTATAGTGTGCTGCAAATGGTCAAAGCATTTAGTGAAGTCAACGATGTTGCGGTGCCGTTTACCGTAGTTGCCCGCAGGCCTGGCGATATTGCTGTTTGTTATGCTGATCCGGCGTATGCAAGTCAATTATTAGGTTGGCAAGCGCATCGCAGTTTAACCGATATAGTGCGTGATGCATGGCGTTGGCAACAGCAAAATCCGGATGGTTATCCAGTATCCTGACCAAATGCTGCTAACCTGTTGCGGTGGCGATAAATAACGAGGAGCTGATGGTTGTCTGACCCAAACCTAACACCGTTCAACTTACTTTTGTTCAAGGCGCGCCATTGGCGTCTTTTGACGGAAAAATGTAGTGTCGGCTTGGCATACCTCACGATGCTAAGCTATAGCGGTTTGGTATGGGCAGGTAACAGCGCGAAATTTGACCAACTCATTTTGCAACTTGAACAAGGTGAGGTGATTTTTACCAGCCGCAACGAAGTGGATGTATTTACCCAGCAATTAAAAACAGCGCTGCCGGTGGCAGATCCGGTGCGTGCTCTTCGCTTAAATCGTGAGCTTTGTAGCAATGACTTTCTGGATAAACCAGAGCAAGGTGTTATTTTTGCCAATAAATTTATTACCGAGCTCAAAGAAGGTCAGGATGTCGTCAATTTAAGCCATTTTTATCTGTGCCGAGCGCAGCATTTTGCCAGCCAGAACCGCCGTACCGAACAACAACAAGACTTAGCCACCGCGCTTGACCTTGCTAAGCAAAGTGAAGATAAACTGACGCAAGCGTTGATGCTGTCTAGTCAAGCCGAAATGTATTCGACGAGTGGCCAGCACGCCGATTCATTGGTGTTGTTATTTAAGGCTCACGACTTATATAAAGAGTTAGGCCACCGTTTTGGCATTGGGTATAGCGTTGAAAATATTGCCACCGCCTTTCGGCGAATGGGCGAATATGAAAAAGCTATTGAATACCTTGATTTAAGCGAGAAAGAATTTGCCGCGCCCAGCGATCACTATCGTCTGGGTTTTTTATTGCAACAAAAAGCCTTTATTTATGGTGAACTGGGTAAACCAGCCATCGCCAAACAATTGTTTAACCGGGTCCGGCAAATTTATCAGCAAATTGGGGAGCCGACTTTTGTTACCACGACGGACATTGATCTGATGTGGGTTGCCAATATGGAGCAACGTTACAGCGAAAGTTTGGAGCTTGCGGATAAAATTACCGCGCAATTAGCCAGTTACCAACAAGAAGGTGAAGGCCAGCAAGTGGTGAATCAGGGGCTATTTTATTTGTATCGTGCCGAGGCGCTCGCGGGCACTGGCAATCTGTCGCAGGCCCTGAGTCAATTTGAGCAAGCAAATGAGGTGATCAGTAGTCTCAATAATCGCCGTTATCTGCTGTGGTTGATGCGCGCTTGGTCAAAAGCGTTGGCCGATGCCGGCTTGCATGAACAAGCCTATCAGCGCTTGTTACAAGCAAATCAGCTACAAGATGAATTAACTTCCCAGGCAAAACAACAACGCGAGTCGCTATTACGTTATCAGTTTGATTCGGCCTTACAAGATGAAAAAAATAAACAGCTAAAAGCCGAAAATAAGCTTTCTGGACAACAAGTTATCGTACTTGAATCTGCTCAGCGCTGGCAATATGTTGCCATTGGCTTGTTTGTTATGTTGGCACTTATTGCTTTGTTTTATGCCATCTCGCAAATTCAGCGCAACCGTCAACTGCATCGCTTGGCGATGACCGACGAACTAACGCAGGTGGCAAACCGGCGCAGTATTTTATGGTTTGCGGATCAAACCAGACTTAAAGCTATCGCACAGCAACAACCTTGGTGTTTGTTGTTGATTGATATTGATTATTTTAAACAATGTAATGATAGTTTTGGCCATGATGCCGGGGATCAAGTATTGATCGGAATTGCCGCGGCGATGAAAAACCTGCTGCGAGCGAGTGATCGGGTCGGACGAACCGGTGGTGAAGAGTTTTTGTTGGTATTACCAGATTTAGAATTGTCTGCAGCAACGGCGATAGCCGAACGATTACGTCAGGTTGTGATGCAGCTGAAATTTCCACATTATGCCCAAGTGAAAATTACCGTCAGTATTGGGGTGACCCAAGCCGGTCGTCAAGAAGACGTGCGTGAAGCGATGAGTCGTGCCGATGCGGCGTTATATCAGGCGAAGTCATTGGGCCGCAATCAAGTCGTCGCAGCCTAAGCTACGGCGGTTGTTGCCCCCAGCCAATTGTCTAAAACAAGGATCCCTTTGTTGCTAAGCCCTCATCAGACTGTGTTAACCCCTGGTTTTTTAGTGGTCCATGCCAACTTACCTGAGCAATTACGTGCTTTGGTGGTGTCATGGACCAAAGCTTATCCGTTGGCGGTCCTCGAAACTGAAACAGTGCTGGTACAAAGTAACGGTATTGCCCAGTGGTTAAAATTAGCGCTGGCGGCTGATCCTGATCCGCTTGATCCAACCGAAGGCGGCGCCGGCATTGCCAGTGGTTTGAGTTTACAAATGCCCGGTCGTTTTATCTGGCAATTGTATCGCTGGTTATTACCGGCGGCAGACATTCCCGAGCAATCGGGCTTTGATAAAAATCAGCTGCGGTGGCGGTTGTTCCGGCTGTTGCCGCGGCTCGCCGAACAGGATGAATTTAATATACTGCAAAGTTATCTGGCATCGGATGAAGGGCAGCGTAAACAACAACAATTGGCGTTTAAACTGGCAGATTTATTTGACCAGTATCAGGTGTATCGCGCCGATTGGTTGGCGGCATGGCAACAAGGCAAAGACGTGCTGCTCGATCACCATGGGCAGGCTACGCCGTTAACTGCCGATCAGCGTTGGCAGAGTGCTTTATGGCGCGCGATTATTGCCGATGTCCCCGCGCTAGAGCAGCAGTTTAGCCGCGCGGCGTTACATCGTACTTTTCTAACCGCAGCGCAACAATATGATTTAACAAGTCGGCCGGCAAATTTACCGCGCCGGGTCATTGTATTTGGGATTTCCAGTTTACCGCAGCAAGTGCTTGAGGCATTGGCAGCCATTGCGCCTTATACCCAAATCCTGTTGGCCGTTCACAACCCATGTCAGCATTATTGGGCCGATATTATTGCCGACAAAGATTTAGCTAAAACACAGTATCAGCGCCAGGCACGCAAAGCGCAGATGCCGCAAAGTGTCACGCCAGAACCATTGCCCAATCATGCACATCCGCTATTAGCTGCTTGGGGTAAACAAGGCCGTGATTACCTTCGAATGTTGGATCAGTTTGATGAAACACAAGCACATTTAGATTTGTTTCGTGGCCAACGGATAGATTTATTTAGTGCCAGCGAGCCGGTGCATTTACTGGCGCAGCTACAAAACGATATTTTGGAACTGCGCCCAGCCGCCGAAAGTGCCGAGCACTGGCCGGCATTAACTGTGGAGCAAGCGCAAAGTTTATGTTTTGCTACCGCCCATAGCGCGATGCGCGAAGTTGAAATTCTGCATGATGATTTACTGGCACAATTTGCCAAAGATCCAACACTGAAGCCGGCTGATGTGATGGTGATGGTGCCGGATATTCACGTGTATGCTGCGGCTATTAGTGCGGTGTTCGGTCGGATTGCCAAAGATGATGCGCGCTACATTCCTTTTACCATTGCCGATCAAAGCGCATTACAACAAGCGCCATTGTTACAAGCGTTACAATTGTTATTGCAACTGCAAACCCAACGGTTTACCGCCAGTACCGTGCTCGACTTACTGCAACTGCCGGCGGTTCAACTCAAATTTGGCTTTAGCCCTTCTGATATTCAACTGCTGAAAAACTGGATAGAAGCGGCCAATATTCGTTGGGGACTCAGTGCTGCGCAGCGTGAAGGTTTGGGTTTGCCAGCAGGTTTTGACGACAATAGTTGGCATCGTGGTTTGCAACGGATGTTGCTCGGTTATGCCATCGGCCAAAGTGACCCTTGGCAGGGGATTGCACCTTGTGCGCAGGTCGCCGGATTATCGGCGGCGCTGGCTGGGCAACTTTCACAGTTATTGGAAAGACTGACCCATACCTGGCAACAGAGCGCGATTCGCCGTCGTCCAGAGCAATGGCATGGCTGGTTGCAACAGCTGTTAGCCGATTTTTTTGCCGCAGACGACGAGCTGCAACAAAGTTTATTGACCCAACTCCAACAAGCTTTAGCCGATTGGTTGCTGCAATGCCAGCAAGCTCACTTAAGCGACGAACTGGAATTAAGCGTGGTGAGCGCCGCTTGGTTAGAAGGGTTTGCTGCGCAGGGGTTAGCTCAGCGGTTTTTGGCCGGCGCCGTTAACTTTGCTACCTTAATGCCGATGCGCGCTATTCCATTTGCGCAAATACATTTGCTGGGAATGAACGATGGTGATTTCCCGCGGCAAATGCTCAAACAAGATTTTGACCTGATGGCGGCCAATTATCGAGCCGGTGATCGCTCCCGTCGTGATGATGATCGCTATTTGTTTCTCGAAGCCTTGTTATCGGCGCGGCAACGGCTTCGGATCAGTTGGATTGGCCACAGTGTGCACGACAATAGTGAACGTTCGCCTTCAGTGTTGGTCGGTCAGCTACGGGATCATCTTGCCGCTGTCTGGCGAATTGACGCTGCCGACAAAAACCAGGACGCAGCGCAGTTGTTAGCCGCCATTACGGTGCATCATCCGCTGCAACCTTTTAGTCGGCGATATCTGGCGGCAGACTCCGCTCTTTGCAGTTATCAGCACGAGTGGCTGGCACTCCATCAAGTGGCTGCTATCCAAACATCGCCGGTAAGTGACGCGTTGGCACCAGCAGAGCAAGCCATCGTTTGGGATTTAGACCGGCTCAGTGGCTGGTTAAAAGATCCGGTTAAGTTTTTCTTTCGCCAGCGGTTAAAAGTCAGTTTTGAAACCGACCGTCAAAGCCAGCAAAACACCGAAAACTTTACTTTGGATGGATTAGAGC
>JBBKWN010000003.1:0-20413 GCA_037968955.1 Rheinheimera sp.
CATATATTTTTTTATTAAAAAAGCCCGCAACTGCGGGCTTTTTGTTCTGGTCAAAACAAACAAAGCGCGATAGAGTAAACAAATAATTACCAAACAGCTATTGTTGTGAAAATAGGTCTCCAATGAAAAAAGCACTGTGGTTGTTGCTGTTCACATGCCTCGCTGTGTTTGCAGCAGACAATAAAAAAGTTTTTGTCACCGTTGATAAAAACAATAATCTGGTTTTCTCAGACAGTCCAAGCCCAGGAGCAACCCAAGTTTCCGTCAAAGATACGGCGACAGCAATGCTGCCAACGACTCCAGGCGTATCAACGTCGGTGGTGCAAGAAAGTACAAAATTTGAAGTTGCGATCTCAAAGCCGGAACAACAAGGGACTGTTCGTGAAAATAGCGGCACTGTCTATGTTTCTGGCCAAATCAAACCGATGTTCGCCCAAGGACTTCGAGTTAAATTATACCTTGATGGTAAACAAGTTGCGGGCCCGACCGGCAATGCTAATTTTATTCTACACAACGTGGATCGCGGCGAACATCAATTAACCCTCGAATTACTTGACCAAAGCGGCAAGAATATTGCAACCAGTCCTGTCACAACCTTCTATTTACACAGAGCTTCAGCTATTTCACCAAAATAGTGCATTTCGGCTGAATTTTCAGCCCTCCCCAGCGACACGGGCGATTATAATGCACTAAACTGGTGCAAAGGAATCAACATTGTGACGCAGATCTTAAAGTCGCTGGATTTAACCGGCATCGACTACGCCAACCTTCTTACCACAGCCATTATGGTGTTGGATGCGCAGCTCCAAGTGCAACACTTTAACACCGCCTGCTGCGCACTGTTGAGCATTGGCGAAAAACGCCTGCAAAATCATTACTTTCCAGCGCTATTTCAATTCAGTGATTTACACGCTAGCCACCTTATAAGCACATTAACTACCAAGCAAGGTTTTGGGGTAAGCGATGTGAATTGTGTGCTGCCGGACGGTCGTCATATCCTGATTGATATCACTGCCAGCGTACTGGAAACTGCGTCACCGGCGTTACTGATTGAATTGCGGCAAGTGGATCATCAACGCAAAATCAGCATGGAAAGCCTGCAACAACACCAACACCTGGCCGCGCGCGAGCTGATCCGAGGTCTGGCGCATGAAATTAAAAACCCATTGGGTGGCCTGCGCGGCGCGGCGCAATTATTGGAAGAAACGCTCAACGAAGAGCAAAAAGAATATACCCAGCTCATTATCGCGCAAGCCGATCGGCTAAGAAATCTGGTCGACCGTTTGCTTGGCCCCTACAAACCGCCACAACGATTGGTGTCAAATTTACATCAAATTATTGAAAGGGTTAGCCAACTGGCACAAATGGATAACCCATCTGGAGTCATCTTTGTGCGTGATTATGATCCCAGCATTCCAGATTTTTTGCTCGACCCCGAGCTGATTGAACAATCGCTGCTAAATATCGTGCGTAATGCCCAGCAAGTACTGGAAAGTGGCGGACAAATCATCATGCAAAGCCGAATTTTGCACCAACATACCATCCACGGCCGCCGCCACCGCTTAGTGGCAACCATTAAGGTAATTGATAACGGCCCGGGTATTCCATCGGAGATCAAAGATACTTTATTTTACCCAATGGTCAGCGGTAAGCCCGGGGGGACCGGCCTTGGCCTATCGATTGCACAAACACTGATCCATCAACATGACGGCTGGATTGACTGCGAAAGTTGGCCTGGACGCACCGAATTTACTCTTTATCTACCCATCAACTCACAAGGGGCTTAAGCATGCATCAGAATGTTTGGATTATTGATGATGACAACTCCATCCGCTGGGTGTTAGAAAAAGCGCTATCACGCGCCGGTATTGTCTGTGAAAGTTATGCCTCTGCCGACTTAATGCTGCAACGTCTGGACTATGATCAACCGGCTGTTGTGGTGTCGGATATCCGGATGCCAGGTACTGACGGGATGGCATTGTTATCAAAATTACAAGAATTGGCGCCGGAATTACCGGTGATCATTATGACGGCGCACTCGGATTTAGACAGCGCGGTCAATGCCTTTAAACGGGGCGCTTTTGAGTACTTACCCAAACCGTTTGATATTAATGAGGCGGTGGGACTGATTAGTAGAGCGCTCGAACACGCCATCGCCAAAAAACCCAAAGCACCCGCCGCGGCGCCAACAGCCTTGACCGAAATTATTGGTGAAGCGCCGGCGATGCAAGAGGTGTTTCGCGCGATTGGCCGGTTATCACGCTCCAGTATCAGCGTCTTGATTAATGGCCAGTCCGGTACCGGTAAAGAATTGGTCGCCCAAGCGTTGCATAAACACAGTCCACGCTCTGACTTACCTTTTATCGCGTTAAATATGGCGGCAATTCCTAAAGATTTAATCGAGTCGGAATTGTTTGGCCATGAAAAAGGCGCTTTTACCGGCGCTGCGAATTTACGCAAAGGTCGCTTTGAACAAGCGGATGGCGGCACTTTATTCCTCGACGAAATTGGCGATATGCCACTTGATGTGCAAACTAGGCTATTGCGCGTGCTGTCCGATGGTCAGTTTTATCGCGTTGGTGGGCATCTGAGCGTCAATGTTGATGTGCGGATTATCGCCGCCACCCACCAGAATTTGGAACAGCTTGTGGCAGAGGGAAAGTTTCGTGAAGATCTCTTTCATCGGTTAAACGTCATTCGGGTGCATATTCCAGCGCTGAAAGATCGTAAACAAGACATTCCAAAACTCGCGCAGCACTTTTTACAACAAGCGGCAAAAGAGTTAAACGTCGAAGCAAAAAGTCTCGCTGTGGATACCGAAAAATATCTGGCACAGCTTGATTGGCCAGGCAACGTTCGACAACTAGAAAATACCTGTCGCTGGCTCACGGTGATGGCAAGTGGCAAGCAAGTGTTATTGTCGGACTTACCACCCGAGCTCACGGCGGCGCCGAAAATATTTACTTCAGCCGGCGTGGATACACAACAAAGTTGGCAAACGTTATTAGCGGCCTGGGTACAACAAAAGCTCAGCGCGGGTGAAGAAGATATTCTGGCAGAAGCGAGCCCTGAATTTGAACGTATTGTACTCAAGCAGGCGCTGCAGTTCACGCACGGTCATAAACAGGATGCGGCGAAACGGTTAGGCTGGGGCCGCAACACACTCACCCGTAAGCTAAAAGAGTTGAATATGGAATAACGCGTTCACCATTGGTTTTTGGGGGGCTAAAGTGCGCGGTTCTCGCTACGTTGCCGGTGAGGTCTTACGGTATGCATACGAACCGATATCGTTAGCGCCCGGTTTGAGCGTCGTAAAAACAACACGTTTGAGACATCAAAAGCGCGACGCCATCGACTTGACATCACGCGGTAGAGCATAATAAAACTGGTGACACCGCAGCAAAACTATTCGCTAGCTGGCGCTTTTTCACGCATTTTTTGATGCATGCGCGATTTACGTTCATCCAGCTTCGCTTGTTGCTCAGGTGTAAGCACGGCTCGTAACTGATGCTGGAATTTTAACTGGGCCACTTCAACTTCCAAGCGCTGCGCTTGCTGCTTTTCCAGTAACACCCTTACGCCTGCTTCATCAAAAGTTTCAGTGGCCAGCAGGGTTTTTAATTCTTTCCGAGCGGCTTCGCGGGTCGCCTTATCCGGCATATTGGCGCGATGCGCGGTGGTGAGTTGTTCGATTTTCGCCTTTTGGGCATCGGTTAAGTTTAATCCTTTAAACATTTTCATGTGCTGCATCTGGTGCATTTCATGTTTGCGACCTTCCGCAGCAAACGCTGGTATCGTCGCACTGACCATCAAGACCGAGCTTAATATTGCGGCCATAACATTAAATTTTTTCATCTTCGCTACCTCAGGTTGTAATTGACTATCAATGACTGTTTGTTCCAGTTGAAACGTGCGGCCAACTGGACTCAACAGCGATGAAACAAGCATACTCTGTGCAATGCAAAGCAACGCCAAGCGCTGGTAAAGGTTGTGTAAAGAGCCTTGTCCTGATGTGTCGGCGTTTATACCCTGCCCACTGAAGTTGCAAGGTTGTTTGCCGTACTTTCATCGCACAGTTCATTCGGTGCATTGTAATCCGCTCAATTGCCGCCTTACTGCATCCATAATGAGTTTGGGTATACACTGGCGCACAGCCACCAGCCGGAGATCAGCCGTGAGTAATCAACGGATCCTGTTAATAGATGATGATAACGAGTTAAGCCAGCTGGTCAGCGACTATCTGACACTCGATGGCTTTAGCCTCGACGTGGCCGCTGATGGCATCAGTGGGCTTGAACGGGCGCAAAGTGGTCTGTATCAGCTTATTTTGTTGGACGTCATGTTACCGGGGCTGGATGGTTTGTCGTTATTACGTCAGCTGCGCCAGTCCAGTTATTGCCCAGTGTTGATGCTCACCGCCCGTGGGGATGACATTGACCGAATTGTGGGGCTGGAACTTGGTGCCGACGATTATCTGGCTAAACCATTTAATCCACGTGAACTCAGCGCGCGGGTGCGTGCTATTTTGCGCCGGGTGGAGTTGGCACAGCAGCAAAGCACAAGCAACATCGCCAGCGCAATACTGGAACTGAATCAAGTACAGCTGAACCGACAAAATCGTCAGGTTTGGTGTCAAGATCAGCAAGTTGTTTTAACCGCCACCGAATTTCAGCTATTGGATTATCTGATGAGCAACGCCGGTCAGGTCATTACAAAAGAAGATTTAAGCAAAATGGTACTAGGGCGGGCGCTGCAACAATATGATCGCAGCCTCGATATGCATATCAGTAATATCCGCAAAAAACTGGCGATATGCGATAGCACCGAAAAAATTCAGACGTTACGGGGCAGTGGTTATCTATTTTTGGAGCAAGCATGAAATTCAGCGGTCTCAACCCATTTCGGTTGCTGGCATTTCGTATTTTCGCCTGGTTCTGGCTGGTTTTGGTATTGACGCTGGGCAGCGCATGGTTATTGGCCCGCGGCTTAAACGACGATACGGAAATTCGTCGTTTACCGCATGGCATCGCCGAGCAGCTCGAACCGTTGCTGAAATCGCTGCACCGCGCAGGTTCGATTGAAGAACTCTCTGCCCGCATCAACCGGCGTGATCGCAACCGTTGGTTGATCGTGGAGCCGGAATTAAATCAGGTGCTGAACAGTGAAATTCTGCCACGATCTTTTGATCAAAATTGGCTCACCGAGCTGTCGCAACTAAGCCGTCCCCGGTTATTAATTCATCGAAAAACCATCCTCGCGGGCCCGTTTTTAGTCAATATTCAAGCCAAAAAGCTCGCTTTGTATCAGATAAGACCCAGGCCACAATCGCCGGGTTGGGACTTAATGTCGCTACCAAATTATCTGTTACCGCTATTATTGGTGTTGGTTTCTGCACTGGCGAGTTTTGTGATGGCGCTCACCATCACCAAGCCGCTGCGACTGTTACAACAGAAAAATCTTGATTTTGCCAGTGGCGATCTAAGTGCCCGCGCTGACGCTCCCGCCAGGCGTAGCGATGAAATTGGTGAACTAAGTCGAGGTTTTAATCTCATGGCTGCGAAAATCGGCGATTTGCTGCAAAACCAACAACGACTACTTCGAGACGTATCACACGAATTACGCTCACCGTTAACGCGGGCACAACTGGCAATTGCCCTGGAACAACGTCAAGGCGGCGGCAGCCAGTTACCACGATTGCAGCAGGAGTTGGAGCGCGTCGATCAGTTACTCGGTGAGTTACTAACCTTCAGCCGGCTGGATGCGGGCCAATACCCACTGCAACGACAAGATGTTGATTTATATGAGTTGATAGAAGAGATAATCACCGTAAACCAGCTCGAAGCCGAGCAAAAGCATCTGCAATTAATACTCAGTGGCGCCAATCCCTGCCCATTGTTTATCGAGCCAAAATTGCTGGCCCGCGCCATCGAAAATATCCTTCGTAACGCCATCAAATATAGCCCTGATACCGCAAACATTCGATTTGAGCTATCACAAAGCGCCACCACAACGCGACTGTCGATATCGGACGAAGGCCCAGGGATCCCTTTTGATAGCCTCGAACAAATTTTCGAACCGTTTTACCGGGTGTCGGACAGTCGCAATAGCCAAACCGGCGGCACCGGTTTGGGTTTAGCCATCGCCGCCCAAGTGGTGCGCCAACATGGCGGCCAGATTGTTGCCAGCCTGCCTGCTAGCGGTGGTCTCTGTATCACGATGACACTGCCGCATCAGGTGCAAAGCTCATGAATAAATGGCCTGAATTATCCGCCCACTTTCACCAGAACGATTTTGCCAGTGGCCACGCGGCAGGGCAACTCGCTAATGTTTGGCATCAAGCGCAGCAGGGTACTTTTGATAGCTGTAGCGCACGAGAAAATCATCATCAAACGCCGGAGAGCAGCGCAGCGGCAGTCAAAACCAACCTACAACTGCAGTACAGCTATTGGTTACCAGAAACGGCGACTGCGGCATTGGTATTAATCCCGGGGCGGATTGAAGCTGGCCATAAATATGTCGAATTTATCAACGACGCGGTTCGCGCTGGCTATCAGGTGTTTGTGCTTGATCATCAAGGGCAAGGTGCTTCTGAACGGCTCGACCCCACCACCCACATTGGCGATGTGCGTCTCTTTAATGATTATGTAACGGATTTAGAATGGTTTATTACAAAAATCGTGCAGCCGCGGACGCAGTTGCCGCTGCTAGCACTCGCGCATTCAATGGGCGGCGCCATTTTATGCCGCTATTTACAACAACAACCCAATCATCATGTGAAGGCAGCAATTTTTTGCTCGCCGATGTGGGGCATTAATACCGCGCCAATGCCACAGGCTTTCGCAGCACCACTCAGTCGTTTCATCAGCCAGCTCAATCAGCTTTGCAGTTCGCATCGCTGGTATTTACCGGGTCAAGGGCCATATCAAAACCGTCCTTTTGCTAACAACGATTTAAGCCATTGCCAAGAACGTTATCAATGGTTTAGGTCGCTGTATCAACAGTATCCGCAGTATCAACTAGGCGGAGTTAGCTGGCGCTGGCTGAGGGAAGCGTTAGCCGCTTGCCAAGCAATGCGACAAGGCCCTGCGCCACAGCTCCCTTGTTTGCTATTGCAGGCGGGAGCAGATCAGGTCGTGAACAATCAAGCGCAGTGGCAACTATGGCAGCGCTTTAGCCAGCACCCGCAATGGTCAGCAACGTCAGCCCACCATCTTTTGGACGATGCGCGGCATGAATTGCTATTTGAAACTGATTTAATCCGCAACCAATGTCTGACGCTGATCAATCAGTTTGTAGGGAAATTAACCTGACCATGCTCTGGCAGCGGAACTGAATTGGGGCTATCGCCTGTGAGCGAATATTCAACCTGCTCCACCGCCGACAATGGGTCGGCATGGATAATCACTTGCGCGTCACAAAACAAAGCGGCAATCTTTTGTTCGGCCTCATCGACAATGTCATGCGCCCGCAACAGCGACAGCTCGTCGGGCAATACCAACCGCAATTGTACAAACACGGTCGGCCCTGCTTGGCGCGTGCGTAGTTGATCAATCGCCAGTACCTGTGACAAAGGTTGTAACGTAGCGACTATTTGCTGGCGCGCCTGCGCCGATAGTTCCTGATCCAATAAATGTTTTAGACTTTCCCGCGCCAGTTGTAGCGCATTCCAGAATAAATACAGTGCAATCAATGCCGCCATCACAGCGTCGGCCCACAACACACTGTTTGCCACCAAAAATAATGCCAGAATCACCGCAGCATTCATCATCACATCACTGAGATAGTGGGCAGAATCGGCTTTCACTGCCAATGAACCGGTACGTCGGATCACCAACCGCTGCACCAGCACCAGCGCGATGGTGAGTAGGGTACATAACACCGTCAACCAGATGCCGCTTTGTAGCGCAGCAATCGGCTCTGGACTGTAATAACGACTGACGCCTTGATAAAACAGCAATACCGCAGCGCCGGTTAAAAACGCTGCTTGGAACAATGCCATCACCGCTTCCATTTTACCGTGACCAAATCGGTGATCAGCATCGGCGGGTTTTAAGGCATACCGCAAGGCGGCAAAATTTAGCAACGACACCAGCACATCCAACAATGCGTCCATAAAAGATGCGAGGGCAACGGCCGCGTTAGTCATCACGGCGGCGGTTAACTTCAGCAACACAATCACTACCGCTACGGTCAGGGTCAGAAAACCAGAGCGACGTACCCATTTAGCATAATCAGCTGGGGTAATTTCAGTTTTTTGCATGGCGATGTCCTTGTGGTTGCTGCATTTCAGACGGCGCCGGCAAACCCTTGCTGACGCCAGGCTTCATAACTGATGATCGCCACCGCATTGGCCAGATTTAAACTGCGCGCGTCTGGCATCATCGGAATACGGATTTTAAGCTCAGTCGCTATGCCATCACGCACTGCATCTGGCAAGCCATGTGTTTCAGAGCCAAATAACAGCACATCATCCAGCTGATACTGAACTTGAGTATGTGGCCTGCTGCCTTTAGTGGTGCAGGCAATAATCCGCCGGCCAGCCATCGCCTGCACAAACGCCGCATAATTAGCGTGGCGTGTGACATTGGCTAAATCATGGTAATCAAGACCGGCACGGCGTAGCTTTTTCTCTTCAAAATCAAACCCCAAAGGCTCGATCAAATGCAAACTACAGCCGTTATTGGCCGCTAGACGGATGATATTGCCACAATTTGGCGCGATTTTAGGCTCATACAAAGCAATGTGAAACATAAGTTCAATACTGAAGATTGGAAGGAAAATGCAGTATAACGAAAAAGTACCTACCCGCGCAGTGGCTTGGGTGCAGCCGCTGCGATTTATTTCCCCAGATATGAGAAGCATCGCAAATCTGTAAAATGCGTTCTTCACGCTGTAGCAGGACAGATCCGCAGCGAAAAGAGCTGCTTTGAAGATACTGGTTTGAGGTTTACGGCACTCCCCCTTCGGGGTCAGCAGTTGCTGTAGATGACGGTGATGACGACATAGAATAGATAACAACGGATATTGGCTGTGTACCGGAAAAATCGCGACTGATTTTATACTCTTGCAGCAGAAAATCAGTGCGTAGCTTCACCACAGCCTCGATTAAACCATGGTTTTATTCGTCGCGCTTTTCACGGCCAAGCAAATCAAGCGCTGCTAAGCGAGCATCTTTGCCTTCATATAACACTTGATATATTTGTTCAGTGATCGGCATTTCAACACCAACCCGAGCGGCCAGATTAAACACTTCTTTAGCGTTGCGATAACCTTCAACCACCTGACCAATACTCTGCATCGCTGCTTCAACGCCAGCGCCCTGCCCCAACAACAAACCAAATCGGCGGTTACGCGACTGATTGTCAGTACAGGTCAGTACTAAATCACCCAAGCCGGCCATGCCCATAAAGGTTTCTTTTTGCGCGCCAAGCGCACAACCTAACCGGCACATTTCGGCCAAACCACGGGTAATCAACGCGGTACGCGCATTAGCACCAAAACCGATGCCATCAGCCATCCCTGCGCCTATCGCAATCACGTTTTTCACCGCGCCACCTAGTTGCACACCAATAAAGTCTGGATTGGTGTACACGCGAAAAGTGCGGCCACAGTGCAGTAGGTCGGACAAAACGGTGATGAATTCGTTATCGGTCGAGGACAGCGAAATGGCCGTCGGCAAGCCAAGTGCAAGCTCTTTTGCAAAAGTCGGCCCTGATAACACAGCCAAAGAGACATCATCGCCCAGAATATCGCGCGCAACATCCTGCAATAAACGTCCGGTCTCAGGTTCGAGGCCTTTTGTTGCCCAAGCCACGCGGGCGTGCGGCAACAAATAGGGCTTAATTTGTTTTAACGTATCGGCAAAAGCGTGGCTTGGCACCACTACCAAAATATTTTGACTGGCTTTGACAGCGTCAATTAAGTCACCCGTCACTGCCAGCGTATCCGGCAAGCGGATATCCGGCAGATATTTATGGTTTATTCTGTCTGTTTGCATCGCCGCAACGTCTTCTAGACTGCGCCCCCACAATAGGGTGTGATGACCGTTTCGCGCCAGGCAAATTGCCAGCGCGGTACCGTATGAACCAGCACCTAAAACTGTGATTGCCGCAGCCATAACAGACGACGCAGACTTAGTTTGGCAGCTGAGCTTGCGCATCAGCCTGACGCTGTTGCACATATTGTGCGAACAGAGCGTCGAAGTTTACCGGAGCTAAATTTAACTGCGGGAAAGTGCCACGATTCACCAGGCTAGACACCGCTTCACGTGCATAAGGAAACAGGATGTTCGGGCAAAATGCTGCCAGCATATGCGCCATTTGCGAGTCACTGACCACCGGAACGGAGAAAATACCACCTTGTTGCACTTCACATAAAAATGCGGTTTCATCACCAATGGTCGCGGTCACCGTCAGTGACAACACCACTTCAAAAGTATTGTCATCCAACTTTTCGCTGCGAGTATCCAGGTCAAGTTTGATCTCTGGCTGCCAGTCTTTGCGGAAAATAGTTGGCGAATTTGGTGCTTCAAAAGAAATGTCTTTCACATAAATGCGTTGAATAGCAAATTGCACTTGTTGCTCGTCGGCAACTGCATTGATTTGTTCGTCGGCCATGAAATTTGTCCTCATTGGTAATTAGGATTGTAATTAGAGAAGCAGAGTGTCAAGTTTTCCCTGCGCTTCAAGCGCATGAAGGTCGTCACAGCCACCAATATGTTGATCATTGATGAAAATCTGCGGCACTGTACTGCGCCCGCCAGATTTATCAATCATTTCGGGGCGCCGCTCTGGTTGTTGGTCAATGCCCACCTCCAGAAACTGCACACCTTTTGCCGTTAACAAGGCTTTTGCGCGAACACAATACGGGCAATAGGCTTTAGTGTAAATAGTGACGCTGGCTGTGCTCATCAAGGCGGCTCCGGTTATTTTTTTACCACAGGTAAGTTTGCTTCAGCCCATTTCCCCATGCCGCCGCGCAATACGGCAACCTGGCTGAAACCGGCGCTAATCAGCTGTTTTGCCGCACCTTGTGCTGACAATCCTGCCTGACAGATAACAATAATGGGTTTGTTTTTATCGTTTTCAAGCTTTGGCAACTGCGAGCCCAGTTGCGCCAGTGGAATATTCTTGGCCGCGATGATGTGACCTTTTTTGAAATCGTCTACCGTGCGAATGTCCAACAACACGGCATCTTCGCGGTTCACTTTCAGCGTCAGTTCGGTCGGCGTCACCAGTTGGATCTTGGACAGCAGCGACTGAACCCAAGTCACCAACAATGCCAACAAAATACCGCCCCAAGCCAAACTTAGGTAGGGGTGATTGCCAGCAAATTCGATGTATTGTTCCATAGCATTTACTTCCGTCAATATTCGATTGGCGCCGAGTATAACGGCTTTCAGGGTCAAAAACAGCCCTGCGTTTTGGGCCATTTCCTGAAATTTGGCGACTTTGCGCACTGGTTGCCCAATTACTGACCAAGGTTGATTGGAGTCGCGCGCAAATTTGGGTAAGATGAACGTTGAAATGATGATCAAGTAACAAGATGCGGAGCAGTGATGACAAAGTCGGTCAAACCTTTGGTTCTTCTGATATTGGACGGTTGGGGTTATCGCGAAGATCCGACTGACAATGCAATTCTGCAAGCCAACACGCCAGTGATGGATAGTCTGTGGCGAAAATATCCACACAGCCTGATTTCCGGCTCTGGCATGGACGTCGGCTTACCCGACGGTCAAATGGGCAATTCTGAAGTCGGCCATGTCAATTTAGGCTCTGGCCGAGTGGTGTATCAGGAATTCACCCGCATCACCAAAGCTATCCAAGACGGCGATTTTTATCAAAATCCCACCTTAGTCAACGCTGTCAAAAATGCGGTGCAACAGGGCAAAGCCGTGCATCTGATGGGGTTGTTATCGCCAGGTGGTGTGCATAGCCATGAAGAACATTTAGTCGCGATGATTGAACTTGCACATCGTGAAGGCGCCCGCGACATCTATTTGCATGCATTCTTAGATGGTCGCGACACCCCGCCACGCAGCGCTGAAGCCTCGCTGCAATTAATCCAAGATAAATTCAACAGTATTGGTAGCGGTCAAATTGCCAGTATTATTGGTCGTTATTTTGCCATGGACCGTGATCAACGTTGGGATCGCGTGCAACAAGCTTACGAATTATTGGTGGACGGTCAGGCTAATTTCCAGTTCGACAACGCCGTCGACGCCCTGCACGCAGCTTATCAGCGTGATGAGAACGACGAGTTTGTCAAAGCCACGGCCATCACCAATGCCGCGGGGAACACCATTAAAATATCCGATGGCGACGCGCTGATTTTTATGAATTTTCGCGCCGATCGCGCCCGTCAGTTTAGCCGCACCTTCACCGATGACGACTTCAGTGGTTTTGTCCGTCAACGTCAACCTAAGTTAAGCTCCTTCGTGCAACTTACTGAATATGCGGCAGATATTAGCGCGCCAGTGGCTTATCCACCGACCCCTCTGCATAACGTATTGGGTGAATGGCTAGCCAAACATGGTAAAACGCAACTGCGTATTTCTGAAACCGAAAAATATGCCCATGTGACGTTTTTCTTTAGTGGTGGTCGTGAAGATGTATTCGAAGGCGAAGAGCGCATTTTAATCCCGTCCCCGTCAGTGGCCACCTATGATTTACAACCGGAAATGAATTCCACGTTACTCACTGATAAGTTAGTGCAAGCCATTCATAGCAATCAATATGATGTGATTATCTGCAACTATCCAAACGGCGATATGGTTGGCCATACCGGCATTTTATCGGCGGCCATTAACGCGGTTGAAGCAGTCGATCATTGTATTGGCCGTGTGGTCGAGGCCCTTGCTACTGTCGGCGGGGAATGCATTATTACCGCCGATCATGGCAATGCTGAACAAATGAAAGACCTCACATCTGGTCAAGCCCACACCGCCCATACCAGCGAGCCGGTACCATTAATTTATGTTGGCCGCGACGCTATTGCAGTGAATGGTGGCATTTTAAGTGATATCGCGCCGACCATGTTGCAATTAATGGGCATGCCGGTGCCAGCAGAAATGACGGGCAAATTGTTGTTCAAACTACCATGAACAATACACAACAACGCTTAACGAACAACGCGCTCGTCTGCGTAGTGAAGGCTCGTCGTGGTTAAGCCACTTCGCATCATCCCTTGCGCCATGCTATTGGGCTTGCTACTGGCAGGCTTGTCTGGCGTGGTTCATGCCCAAAGCACCGCCAGCACCCGCAAGGAACTGGCGGCATTGCAGCAGGAAATTAAACTCACAGAACGCCAACGTCGCGACCAAAGACAGCAATTAAAAAAAGCCGAAGCGCAGCTTAAATTCGCGGATGCTGATTTAGCGCAAGCCGCTGACGCCGTGAGGCAACAACAAACAAAATTGGCCGCATTAAAACAACAGCAAATAGAGTTGGACGAAAAAACAAAGCTGTTGGAACAACAACGCCAGCAACAGCAATTATTACTGGCGGCGCAAGTGAAGGCGGCTTATCAAGTGGGTGGGCATGATTACACCCAACTTCTTTTGAATCAACATGATGCAGTAAAGCTAGAGCGTACCCTCACCTATTATCAGTATTTTAACAATGCCAGAATGAAGCAGTTGCTGACATTAAAAGCCACGGTCGCTGAGCTGGAGACACTTAAGCAACAAGCGGCAGAAAATCAATTAGAGCAACAGCAACGACTGGCGCAATTAACGGCGCAGCAGCAAGAACTGGCTGACGCACGACAAAGCCAACAATCCTCGGTAAAAAAGCTGCAAACCTTATTGAGCAGTCAACAGCAACAGCTTGAGTATCTAAAAACCAATGAACAAAGTTTGCAGGAAACATTAGCAAAACTGAAAATTGCCGCTGCGAATCGCCGAGTAACCAGCACCACCGGTAAAGCCGGTAGTTTACCTTGGCCGGTGCAAGGCAACATCTTGCAACAGTTTGGCACCAAACACGGCGGTGGTATGACGGCCAGCGGTTTGATTATTGCTGCCAAATCTGGCAGCGCGGTGAAGGCAGTAGCCAAAGGACAGGTCATCTATGCTGACTGGCTCAAAGGTTACGGCTGGGTTACCGTGCTTGATCATGGCAATGGGCTGATGAGCTTGTACGGTCACAATCAGACATTATTAAAAACTCCGGGCGAAATGGTCAGTGCCGGTGATGCAGTGGCTTTAGTTGGCCAAAGCGGTGGCCAAGATCGACCAGGACTGTATTTCGAAATCAGGCAAAAAGGTGCAGCGGTTGATCCGATGCGCTGGTTGACGCGGCCATAGTCAGGCATAATGACCACCGTTTCCCGAACCATTTTCTGGCCTTGCGCAGCAATCAGGCAGTGAAGTAAATACCTTGTATATTATAAAGTTTTTGATGTTATATGCTGCGCTAACTGCAGCGGTTGAAGCACAAACGTTGCCGGCAAAAGTGGCGATTATCATCGATGATATCGGCTATCAAAAAGCGGACCCGATGCTGATTCAACTTCCTTACGCCCTGACTTTTGCTGTAATGCCGTTTGCCCCGAACAGTCAGGGAATGGCAGAACTTGCCGCCCGCTCGCAAAAAGAAGTGATGTTGCATATGCCGATGGAAGCCTTGGCGCAAAATCATCTGCTCGGCAAAGGTGCCTTGCGCCGGCAAATGAGCAAAGCACAGGTGCAGCAAGCATTACATCAAGCGCTTTCGCAAGTACCACAAGCGATTGGCGTTAACAACCACATGGGCAGTTTATTCACCAGTCTACCACAGCAGATGGACTGGACGATGCAGGTGATGGCGGAACGTGGCTTGTACTTTATTGACAGCAAAACAACGGCGCGCAGTGCCGTACAGCACGCCACCGATGCGCACCAGATCAAAAGCCGCAGCCGCGATATTTTCCTCGACAACGACAAGTCAGATGCCGCGATCAACAAGCAATTTAATCAATTGATCAAACTTGCCAAACAACAAGGTAGCGCAATTGCCATCGGCCATCCTTACCCGGAAACCTACCGCTATTTAAGACGCAACTTGGCCAGACTCGCGGCATCAGGCATCGAACTGGTTCCTGCATCGCAGTTATTAAATTTACCTCAAATGTCTGGGGCGGCAAAATCGGTTGCCGTTATCGCATCCACTCGCCAGCATACCGAAAATGAAACAGGATGGACCACCAAAGCCCGCAGTGACGGTAAAAAAGTACTGAAACTATCCCCAGCATCGCAAAAAGCTTCAATGGCCGGTGAAGCGGGCTCAGGCTCTGTCAGCTTAGTGCACAACCTGAAGTCGAAAGCTGTTGTCAACACCGATCCAGATTTGGTCTATGCCACTGCCGCAGTGGTAGAACCTCTGTTATGGCGCTCACCATATCGGGCTGATTTAGCGGGTCTTGTGATCCCCACCACCAAAATGACGGCAGAATGGCAACTTTGGTTCGAAGATCAACGGACTGCTGCAACCAAAGCAGCCTTGCCTATTCATAGACCCTTGTTATTAATGCGCTAAAAATGTGCTGTCTTAAAACAAATAATAACTGCGCAAAATAGCTCGTTTGTAATAAAACGTCGGTCTTTGCTCAAGACCGTTCAAATAGAATCTGTGTTCGCCCAGCGCAATCATCGGCAAGCGCTGCCAACATAATGCTTGAAAACGTATGCAAAATTACCAATAAAAAAAGCAGCTGTCGCTGCTTTTTTTATTGGTAATTTCCTAGGTAGCGATTATGCGTCTACCATCGCTGCGTGCAGTTTTTTCATGGCATTTTTTTCCAGCTGACGAACACGTTCAGCCGACACTGAATACCGATCAGCGAGTTCTTGCAACGTTAGTTTCTGATGATCTAACCAACGCGCACGGATAATATCTTGACTCCGTTCATCTAACGTCCGCACTGCAGCTTGCAAGCGGTCAACCGCAGCGCCTTCGGCTTGGCCTTCTTCAAAATTACTGGCTAAGTCAGACGATTTATCCTTTAGATAAAACACGGGTGCATGGATTGCCCCCTCGTCATCGTCGTCCTGTGCATCAAACGGCATATCGTGATTGCTCATCCGAGATTCCATTTCACGTACTTCGTATTCCGGCACCCCTAACGACTCAGCAACGTTTTTAACTTCTTCCTGACTGAACCAGCCTAAGTTTTTCTTGGCTTTGCGTAGATTAAAAAACAACTTGCGTTGCGCTTTGGTGGTTGCCACTTTAACAATCCGCCAATTTTTCAGCACAAACTCATGAATTTCAGCTTTGATCCAGTGCACAGCAAAAGACACTAAACGCACACCCACTGTTGGGTCAAAACGTTTCACAGCCTTCATCAGACCAATATTGCCTTCTTGCACTAAATCGCCAATGGGTAAACCGTAACCGGAATAACTGCGGGCGATATGCACCACAAACCGTAAATGCGACATGATTAATTGACGAGCAGCTTCGAGGTCACCATTTTGCTGTAACCTCTCGGCTAAAGCGCGTTCTTCGTCAGCAGACAACATCTGAATACTACTTACCGCATGGGTATAAGCCTCAAGGCTTCCGCTGGCGGCAACAGACATGGTCATAAGGGATGCTTTCGTCATTTACATAGCTCCTGCTTTCATCAATTGGCATTATCTTAGCACTCTTTGAGTTAGAGTGCTAACCGAAGTTCCGCCGTTTTTAAGATCCTAATCTTATAAACAGATATTTTTGAGAATATCAAAGCATATAGTGGAAGCGCTTTTTTGCGATATGCTCAAGGAGGAAAAATCTCAGCGACTATGTACATATCGTCCCCGAAATCGCTAAACATCTACGATCGAACCCTTCCGATCCGTATTAGGAGTGGTCACATGTATTGTTATATGGCTCGACAACCGATCCTTGACGCCGAAAAAAATCTTTATGGCTATGAACTGCTGTTTCGGGATGGAACTGCCAACTGTTTTCCAAACATTAATGATGACGAAGCAACGTCAAAACTCATTACTGAACATCATTTATTAATGGGGGTCGAGAAAATAACCGGTAGCCACAAGGCTTTTATTAATTTTTCCGCCGATACCTTAATTCACCATTTCCCGACATCGATTGATCCCAAAAGCATGGTCATCGAAATTCTTGAAACAGTACCCATCAGCCGCGAGCTGCTCACCGCCTGCCGTGAATTACATCGTATGGGCTATCAGCTGGCATTAGATGACCATGATTTTGACCCGAAGTGGGATATTTTTCTGCCTTACATCAGTATTATTAAGGTTGATGTACAGCAATTTAATATCCTGCAAATCAGCAAGTACATTTCCAGAATCAAACATCATCCGGTGACGCTATTAGCCGAAAAAGTCGAAACCGCTGCCGAATTCCAGAAACTGCAGCACCTCGGGTTTAATCTGTTCCAAGGCTATTTTTTTGCACGACCGGAAATGCTAAAACACAAAAAAATCGCCAGCAGTAAAGTGAACTTACTGTTGCTGATTGCGGAATCGAGTAAAGTGGAACTTGATTTTGACCAACTCTCCGCCATTGTCGAGCGTGATTTAGGCTTGTCTTATAAGCTGCTGCGTTTCGTCAATAGCTCCAGCTTCGCCCGAGAAAAACCAATTGGCTCACTCAAACACGCCATGGTGTATATGGGAGAGTCTGAACTGAAGAAGTTTATTGCCTTGCTGGCGCTGGCGAATCTTAGCGAAGACAATGGCAGTGAATTATTAAACATGTCGATGGCAAGAGCACGCTTTTGCGATTTATTAGCACAAGCCAATAACGATCCCGACAATCCACCATCAGCCTTTTTAACCGGCCTATTCTCACTGGTTGATGCGTTGTTGGAACAACCACTGACTGATTTACTCGAAGACTTGCCGATTCTACCGGAAATTAAAACAGCGCTGGTCGCTCATCAGGGCAGGCTTGGGCAATATCTGGAGCTGGCCAAAGCTTTTGAAACAGCCGATTGGCAATTACAACAACAGCTTAGCCGACAACTGTTTGGCGCCGATGCCGACTTTAGCCCACATTATTTGCAGGCCGTCGAATGGGCTCATGGTCTGTTGCGAGTTGCCGCTGGAGAATAACAACCGCGCCCCATGCGAAGAAGGAACAGCAGCATGGGTACGCTCTGGTTGGTCGCTTAAGGTTCAATCGCTTTGATATGGCTGCGAACGGCAATGTAAGACCCCAGCAAGCCCAATACCACCGCAATCAGCATCAGCCAACCAAATTCTTGCATACTGAGTGAATTGAGCACAAAGTCACTTTGATATAATTGGGTGACGGTAGTGATGGCTGAACGTAGCCACCACAACATCACTTCGACCACCACAAATGCCAAAAATCCACCGAACACACCAAGCCAAATACCGGTATACAAAAATGGCCGCTGAATAAAAGCATCGGTGGCACCAACCAATTTCATCACTTCGATTTCAGTTTTTTTATCCATAATCGATAACCGTATGGTATTGCCAATCACCAACAACGCGGCACTGAGTAGCAACACGGCGATGGTATACACTGCTTGTTGTAATAAGTTCATCAACGCGGCCAGCCGTTCCAGCCAACTGATATCTAATTTTGCTAATTCCACGTGCCGCTCTTTTTGCAATTTTTGCATTAAAGCTTCTGCGGCCGCTGGCTGATTAATTTTCGGCGTAATTAGCAGCACATCCGGCAACGGATTTTGATCCAAAAATGCCAATGCCTCACCAAACCCGGATTGTTGTTTAAATTCAGCCATCGCCGCCGCTTTATCGATCAGTCTGACCTTATCGACCTGTGGATCACCTTGCAGCAAAGTCACTAACGTGGCGATGTCAGTGGGACTGGTGTCATTTTGCAAAAATAAACTGATCTCAAACGATTGATCATAACTACGACTCACCTGCTGAATATTTTTAACCAACAAATGTAAAGTGGTCGGCAGTGTCATACTGACGCCCAATACCGCCACCGTAATTAACGTCCAAAGCGGGCTGCGCCATAACTCACCGAGACTGGTAATGGCCTGACGCAAATGAGTGAAAATACCACGCAAAAATTTTTGTAAGAGATTTGGCTGAGCTGCCGTGGCGCCGACGGCACGTCCGGAGAATAAAATACTCATTCGTTATCCTCTTGATGCAACAAACCATCATTAATCATTCTGCCGCCTTTGAGGGTCATCGTCCGGTAGCGCATTCTGGCAATTAAACCTAAATCGTGACTGGCGACCAACACCGACACACCGGCCTGATTAAAAGCTTCAAACACCCGCATAATGTCTTTGGATAAGTCTGGGTCGAGGTTGCCGGTGGGTTCATCGGCGAGTAACAATGGCGGTTTATTCACCACAGCTCTGGCAATGCCGACCCGTTGTGCCTCACCGCCGGACAAAGTCGCCGGTAAACAACGCGCTTTATCCAGTAACCCCACTTGATCCAACGCCGCATGGACGCGCTTGGCCATATCACGGCCAGTAAAACCTTCGATCACCAATGGCAGCGCGACATTATCAAACACGCTGTGATTCATCAGTAAACGGTGATCCTGAAAAATCATCCCGACGTCACGACGTACATATGGAATTTGACTTGGTTTAATACCTGTTAAATCAACACCATTGATAAATACCCGACCGGCAGATGGCCGTTCAATCAAGCTAATCAATTTGAGCAAGGTACTTTTGCCCGCGCCGGAATGCCCCGTCAAAAACGCCATTTCACCTTTGGCCAGTTCAAAACTGACCCGGTCTAATGCGACAAAACCACCGGAGTAACCTTTGCTGACCTGCTCAAAACGCAGCATGTTCAGAATTCCTTATTAAATAATGCGCGAATAAAGTCTTTGCTGTGAAAAACCCGCAAGTCATCGATACTTTCGCCAACACCGATATAGCGGATCGGCAATTTAAATTGGTCAGCGATGGCAAATATCACCCCACCTTTGGCGGTGCCGTCCAATTTTGTGAGTGAAATGCCTGTTAGTTCAACAGCTTCATGAAACAACTTTGCCTGACTGATGGCGTTTTGGCCAGTGCCAGCATCTAATGTCAGCATCACTTCGTGCGGCGCGGCGCCATCAATTTTTTTCATCACCCGGACGATTTTTTTCAGTTCTTCCATCAGATGGGCTTTATTTTGCAAACGACCGGCGGTGTCGGCAATCAGCACATCAATTTTGCGTGCTTTGGCTGCTTGATAAGCATCAAAAATAACGGATGCACTATCGGCGCCGCTATGCTGAGCAATCACTGGAATTTGATTGCGATCGCCCCACACCTGCAATTGCTCGACAGCTGCGGCGCGAAAGGTGACTCCGGCCGCCAGCATCACCGATTTACCTTGCTGCTTAAACTGCTGCGCCATTTTGCCAATGGTGGTGGTTTTACCGACCCCATTCACGCCGACCATTAAAATAACAAAAGGGCCATTGGCATTGCTGGTATCGAG
>JBBKWN010000004.1:0-8543 GCA_037968955.1 Rheinheimera sp.
ATATTTTACTTTAATTACAAAGGCAGGGCGTGGCACTTCACTCAGCAATAGTGCCGAACAGAATTCAGCATTGCTTTTTTAAGCGCATTACGTTAACAATATTTGTCAAACTAGAGCATTCACTCGATTTGGTAGGGCTTTTTATGACTCAGGCGCAACATATTGCAGAAGTGATCCTCAAAGGTTTTCGCCGTCATTTCAGTTTGTTTCAGCAAATCACGGCGCAAGCGAAGCAGCGTTTTGCCACTGCCGATTGGCGAGGATTTGCCCAAGATAGCTCCGATCGCATTTCGTTTTACGATCAAAGGGTGCAAGAGGCGATTGATCAGCTGGTGCAAGAGTTACCGCAGCATTGCCTCGACGAAGCTTTATGGCAACAAGTGAAACAACATTACTTAAATTATTTAGGCTTTCATCCTCAAGCCGAGTTGGCAGAAACATTTTATAACTCCGTGTTTTGCCGGCTTTTTGATCGAAAATATTTTCACAATCAGAATATTTTTGTCGAGTCGACCCTGTCAAAACAAAAACTTCCAGCGCCCGTCGCATCGGTCTATGACAGTTACTTTCCAGCCCAAGACGGACTGCGCCAATGCATCCGGAAAATTGTGGCTAGTTTTTTATTTTCACTCCCTTTTGTCGACTTAGAGCATGATATCCGTTTGTTACTACAAGCGTTTCGACAGCAATCCAGTCATGCGCGACACCCCGCCCATCAAATCAGGTTTGATATCCTTAAATCGGTATTTTATCGCAATAAAGCGGCCTACATTGTCGGACGAGTGGTCAGTCCAGACGGGCAGCAGCCGTTTATTATCCCTTTGTTATTACAGCAACATGCTGACAAAAACTTGCTCTATATCGACACCTTAATCACCGATACGCAGCAGATGACGATCATTTTTGGCTTCTCCCGCGCCTATTTTATGGTGGAAACAGCGGTGCCATCAGCCTTGGTGCATTTTCTTAAAGAGTTACTCCCACACAAAACCTTGGCCGAGCTTTATGCATCGATTGGTTTATACAAACAGGCCAAAACCGAGTTTTACCGTGAATTACTGCAACATCTGGCCCATTCGTCGGACAAATTTGTCGCCGCGCCCGGTATTCGTGGCATGGTGATGATGGTATTTACCCTGCCCTCTTTTCCTTATGTGTTTAAAGTGATCCGCGACCGTTTTTCCGATACCAAAGCCTTTGGCCGTGACACAGTCAAAGATCGCTATTTTTTGGTGAAAAAACATGACCGGGTCGGCCGCATGGCAGACACCATGGAGTATTCCTATGTCGCCTTGCCAAAAAGCCGTTTTGCGCCAGAGCTCCTTAGCGAGTTACAAGAGGCAATCCCAAGTTCACTGAGCGTTGAAGACGACATGGTGGTCATTTCACATTTATATATTGAGCGGCGGATGATCCCACTAAATCTGGCACTGGAGGCTGCCAGTGATGCCGAAAAAGCCAGATTAATGCAAGACTATGGTCAAGCGCTAAAAGATATGATTGCAGCGAACATTTTTCCAGGCGATATGCTGTTGAAAAACTTTGGCGTCACCCGTCATGGCCGCGTCGTTTTTTATGACTACGACGAAGTGCAATATTTGCTTGATGTGAATTTTCGAAAAATCCCTCATTCTGACAATTGGGACGATTTAATGGCGAGTGAGCCTTGGTATCCGATCTACCCAGGCGACGTATTTCCAGAACAAATTGCTACTTTTGTCACGCCACAACCGCAACTACGACAACTGTTACTCGGCGCCCATCCAGAATTGTTTGATGCCGATTTTTGGTGTGAGAAGCAGCAGAAAATTAAAGACGGCTTAGTCGAAGATGTGTTCCCATACCCGCAGTCACAACGTTTTTCACAAGCCGCGCTGTCTTAAAGCGAACCAGCGCTAAAGTGTTAGCGTGCAGTGCGGTTGCAGCATCGCTGCAATACCGTTACAGCACAGCGGCAGACAGCTATCGTCGATTATGATACCGCACTTCAGTCGGGCCCTATCTATGGCCAAGCACTATGGCCAAGCACTATGGCCAAGCACTTTGGTCGGGGTACTTTAATCAGGCACTATCGACGCGCTTATTTACGCTGCAGAGCACGACATGCCGCAGTGTTATGATCGGGTATAGCCTGGACATCGACTGCCGATTCAGGCTCACACACTTCTCGTAGTGGCAGCTGATAACCAGGAAGCGTGAGTTGCTGTTGTAAGGCGCGAAAACTACGCAGGCTTGATGCCAAAGCGACTGGATCACTAAGCCATCTTGGCAGGCCACCGCCCGCATCGGCGGTGCCAGTGTAAACCACCTGCACTTGATGATCTGATAATGGCTTGAGCGACCAACGGGCGCTCACTTGGTCAATCCTGACCGTTTTCACTGGCACCGGCCATCGCTCAGTACAGCCAACGACTGTCATTTCAATTGAATAATCAGTGTGTTGCTGCCAGTTCGAACAAGTCACCATATCGCGCTGCTGTAACGGCCATGGCGTATCAAACACGGTATGCACCCAATCTTCAAATGGGCTTGGGTTGGCGATTATGCGCACCGACTCGGCTGAATCTAACCAGTTTTTTGCATGTGTAGTATCCCGCAGCAACCAAAAAAAAGCCGACATAGTGCCTTTGAACACAAACTGCGCCTGAATTTCTAACACAGCACGATTGCCCAATCGTGTGTCACGGGAATACATTTCAAATTGTGAAAACTTGCGGTACAAGCGCCATGGCTTCGGCTTTTGTTGCGGGTTAAGCTTGGCTTTGATCTCGTGGTTGGCAACCGGCGCGCTAGTTGCAATTGCTGCTTCAGTTGCATTAGTTGTTTCAGTTGCATTAGTCGCACTAAAAGCGCACAACGTCGGCGAGCTTAGCAACAATATTGCTGGCCATAACTGTCGAATAACCACCAGTGTTTTCTGTTTCACGCGTAACTGCCCTGTAGCCACTAAAGATCCTTGTTCAGATGAATAAATAACAAAACCGCTATGATGAACTTTTCTGGCAACAACTGCCAGCGCCGACGGTTTCAGGCTACAATAGCCGGCGTTTTTAAAGGAATTCTGCTTTGACTCATCATAATTCGGTTCTGGCCTTGCGTTTACAAGAACTACAACGGACCACCAAACCTTTTAATGCCCGTGGCAGCAAAGTCGTGCGCTGTGAACAGTGTTTGTTGCCACAACCAGATTGCATTTGCTTCGCCAAGCCAACGCCATGTGCAAAAAGTGCTTTTCTATTTTTAATGTATACCGGCGAATGTTTTAAACCGACCAATACCGGTCGGCTGATTGCCGACGTCGCCCCAGACAATCACGCTTTTGTCTGGGATAGAACACAACCTGATCCGGCCTTGCTCGCGCTGCTGAACAATCCGGCTTATCAGCCAATCGTGATATTTCCAACCCAATATGCCACCGCCGAACGCTGCATCAGTCACATCGATGACAACGGCAAAATACCATTGTTTATCCTGTTGGATGGCACATGGCGTGAAGCAAAAAAAATGTTTAGTAAAAGTCCTTATCTTGATCAGTTGCCGGTGCTGGGTATTCAGCCAACGCAAGCCTCCAGCTATCAACTCCGTGAAGCGGCACATCTACACCAGCTGTGTACGGCTGAAGTGGTCATTGAAGTGCTTAAAGTGGCCCATGACCATGTTGCGGCCAGCGCGTTAGCGGCTTATTTCCATACCTTTCGCAAACACTACATGATGGGCAAACCACATTTGAATTTTCAAATGGTCGATGAATAAACAGCGATATTGTCGCGATGAGCCTGGCCATATGTTTGGTAAAAATGTTGCGCTTGTTGCGCCAACCATTTGGGATCATCAAGCGCAAGATCATGGCCGGCGGTGCCGTGTAACAAGAGTGGAACCTGCCATAAGTCAGCGATCCGCAGGCTCGCTTGCCAGTCAACTAATCGATCATTTCGACTGGCCAACAACAATACCGGGCACGCTGGTTTGGCTGGTAGACAAAAACGACTTGCCGCAACTAACTGACGTATAACATCAAATTTTGTTACCGGTCGCATGAGCGCAATCTGCTGCCACTGCGCTAATCGCGCTTGTCGCACTCTTGAATCATTAGTCGTCAACTGTAAAATCAGCTGCTCACGTTTTTGCACTGAGACCCACAACGCTTGTGCAACCATTGGGTAACTTTGCCACTTAAGACGCTGGTAAAATGGTGTCAGATTGGCGGCACTGCCATTAATCAGCAATAACGACGCCACCTCTGCGGGGTATTCCGCCGCCCACGCCATCGCCACCATTGCCCCCAATGACATCGCGAGTAAGTGCACAGGCCGCGGCCCCGCTAAGCGTGACCTTAAGTGGGCCACGGTATAAGAAATATTCGCCGGGGCTGTTTCAGCCAACGCTTGCCCGGTGCCGGGTAAATCCAGCGCCAGCACAGGATTGACGAGTGCATGCTGGAGCAAGCCTATAAAGTCCCCCCAATGTGCCTGCTCGCGCGATAAACCACGCAACAACACAATGCGGGGCAACGGCGACAGATCGGTCGGAGTAACCGTAGTGGCTAATACCATAACGCCCCCGCTTCACTGGCATTTCGACTGGTGACTGAAGGCAGCCAATCCGGGGCTGCTGCCGTGGCATGTAATAAAAAATCAAATAAAATCAAATGTGATCGCAGCACCCTTTTGACGCGATGTGGTTTTACCGGATGAAATAAACCATGGCTTCGCAACAATTGAAATGGATTTTTTCGCACCCAATTCCAGCTGCCCATTTCCAGAGTCAGTGGTAAAAAGGTCGGCGTGGCGCCGTCCAATCGGTTCGCCGTGGGTTGCTGCGATAAATCATATAAATAGTCCCATAAGTCGCCATGACATAAATAATGCCGACATTGCGGCTCAAAAATGTAGTTTTGCTGCGGATAGGTCTGAAAAAATAATTCACGCAGCCGGTGCATTTGTGCCAGATGTGCGATGGGCTCACGTGCTGACTTTGCATACGGAAACCATAACCGATCGGTACGCCCAAAACCGGAGTGACAATCCAGCGCCAGCACAAAAGGCGCTTTAAATAGCCCTTGTACATAATCGATAACCCAACGAGTTTCCTGCTGCAGTTCACCTACCAGGCCTTGATACCATGGCAAACGTTTTGAATAGCGTTGTCCACCGAGCAGCCACGCGGCTTGCTCGACGCAAACAATGGGGGCGTTACGCATAAGATCCACATGCTGCTGATTCGAACGCCAACCAAGCGCCATGCCGGTAGGGTTAATCAATGGCAACAAACAAAGCTGCACTTTATCAAACAAAGCCGCAAAATTCGGGTCCCACTGCAAGCGACTACAAAGACCTTCTAAAAAAGCCAGCAATACTTGTGTGCCTATCCGCTCCAAGCCATGCACGCCAGCCGTCAATAATAAAACTGGTTTTTCTGGGGTTGTAATACCGACGGTCACGGCATAGATGGGCAACTGCTGCTGTTGGAAGTCGAGTACGCCGAGCACTTTTGATTGCACCAGCGCAGGAGCGCTGCGTAGCAGAAGTTCCAGCTGATGTAATTCCGGCAACGAATAGGCCACCACAGGCTATCTCCAAGCATTCTTTTGCTTAGCATAAAACAGCCCTCTTGGCTAAAGATGGCATTTTAATGAATTTTCAAACATTTGGTACATCTGGCAGACTATGCCATAGTGCTTCCCAGTTCAGGTTGGAGTCCATCATGAAACAAACTGCCGGTATGTTACTCGTTGTCTTATTTCTGCAAAGCTGTACGGTCGCCCCGCGCGGCAGCGAAGAATATTGGTACAATAAAATGGTTGCCGAACAACGTGCACAATGTAGTCTGCTGCCAGAGCCGTTAGCTGGCAGTTGTTTAAAAGATGTCGCAGCAAAGAGTTATCAGGATTTTGTCAAAAACCGCCAGCAGCAAAACATTGAATAATTCGGCGCCACACTCAAATATATCAAAGGTTCGATGGTCTCACTAAGGTTCGGATTCAGTGTAATAATCTAACCATTTCTGGGTGTCTGCAGATAAAATTTGTTTGTCGGTTACCAGTCCAATTTTTTCTAATATTTTTTTCGAAGCGAAATTATCAGGCGCTACAATGCCGACAATAGCCGCTAATTTCAGTACATTTTTGCCATAGCGATACACTGCCAGCGCAGCTTCTGACGCATAACCCGCCCCACTGAATTCCGGTAAGATGGCATAACCGACATCGGGGATCGCAAGATATTCGCGATACACCAGCCCGGCGAGACCCACATCGACGCCATCTGCTTTACGCACCAGCCGGTACATACCAAAACCGTGTTGCTGATAACTCCGGATCGGCGCACCTTCAAGATATTGCTCGGCTTGCGCTAAAGTGCGCACCCCGCGATCACCAATATTGCGAATAAAACTTTCTTCATTGAGCATTCGTAACATCAAAGCCGCATCCGATAGCGTCAATTGATAAAAAGTTAACCGCGCACTTTGGAGAACTTCCATTGGCCTGTCCCTCATTTTTTGCTGAAGCCATGCTTATTGAGAACGGTGGTGTGGCTCAATAGATCGCTAAAAAAAGCCCAATCGTCGGATTGGGCTTTTGATGTCGATGATGCTAATTCGCGTAAATTACTGCTGCGATTCCTTTTTTTGCTGCTCTAAGCGTTTTTCCCAGAAGGTCGCATTTTTAATGCCAAGCTTGACCGGATCAAAGGTAATAGGTCCGCCAGCTTTCTTTTGCTCTTCATAGTCTCTTAAACAGGTAATGGTTGGTTTGTGCATCAAGAAAATCAGCAAAATACCCAGCACGTTAATCCACGCCATCAAGCCGACACCAATATCACCAATGCTCCAAATATAACCTGCACTGTTGACGGTGCCATAAGCCACCATAAACATCAGCAGCAATTTAAAGAACAAATTAGGTAGCTTGTTATTAAACACGCGGTTTAAATAAGCGACGTTGGTTTCAGTAATGTAGTAGTACGCCAAAATAGTGGTAAAAGCGAAGAAAAACAGGGCGATGCCGACAAACACTTGGCCAAAGTTACCAAACACACTTAATAACGCCAGCTGCGTGAACGCCGCTGAACCAATTTCCGTCGTGGCAGCAACGTTTTGCACAATAAAACTGCCGTCCGTCAGCGTCCCGACCACATTGTATTGCTGAGTGATGAGTATCATCAGTGCTGTCGCCGTACACACTAACAGCGTATCCACATAGACTGAAAATGCTTGCACCAAACCTTGTTGTGCCGGATGGTCAACTTCTGCTGCGGCTGCCGCATGTGGCCCGGTCCCTTGGCCTGCTTCATTCGAATAGATACCACGTTTAACCCCCCAGCCGATGGCTGCACCAAAACCGGCTTGGGCGGTGAAGGCATCAGTTAATATCATCGAGAAAATACCAGGTAATTTATCGAGATTTAAAAACACCACAATCAACGCCATCACGATATAGCCCAAAGCCATAAACGGCACCACAATTTGGGTGAAGTGCGCGATACGTCTGATACCACCAAAAATAATAAAAGCGAGGATTGTTAAAATGATAGCCAGCGAAATCAGTTTATAAGTCGCCACTTCGCCAAAGCTAGTAACGACCATGCCACCATCACCGAAAATTTGCGTGACCGCATTACCGACCGCATTTGCCTGCACACCAGGTAAAAACACACCACAACCAATAATGGCCGAAATAGCGAATAACACACCCAGTGGCCGCCACCCTAAACAACGTTCAAAATAATAAGCCGGGCCGCCACGGTACTGACCATCTTCTTCCACTTTATATATTTGACCAAGAGTCGATTCGGCGTATGCAGTACTAGCGCCTAAAAATGCTACGACCCACATCCAAAACACGGCACCTGGGCCGCCAAAACCAATAGCCGCCGCAACACCGGCAATGTTGCCAACACCGACTCTGCCCGACAATGACACCGCCAACGCTTGAAACGAAGAAATACCTTTTTCCGATTCGGTGTTATTAAGCATTAACCGGCACATTTCTTTAAAATGTCGGACCTGAGCAAAACGGGTCAGCACCGAGTAAAACAAACCTGCGCCAAGGCACAAATAAATCAGTGCAGAGCTCCAGATGATATTATTTATGCTGTTTACAATTTCATTCATCAACACATTCCTCGATTGTTATTGTTTTGGCAACCAGAGTACATTCTGGTTGAGCTGCGCTGTCACACTAAATAGGGTCCCTGAAATCAGCAGCAGGCAAGTGGCATAAGATACCGAAGTCATTGCTGCAGGCACAGTGTTATTTCGGGCTGCTGAGGTGAAAACGCCGTAAATTCGGTTGTTTTGACGGCTGATCGGAGCTGTGTTTTGCTAATATTGCGCTAATTCACCAGCCACCGAGCCAAGTTGGCGCATTTGTTTTAATACCCACTGCTGTCGTTTTAGCATATAAGGCGATGGCCGATTGAGTAAAAAACGATGGGGATTTGGCAAGACCGTGACCAGTAATGCAGCCTGCTGCCTGGTTAATTTGGCGGCACTGGTCGAAAAATAGTGCTGCGCTGCCGCCTCAACCCCAAACACACCAGGGC
>JBBKWN010000005.1:0-23626 GCA_037968955.1 Rheinheimera sp.
TTATAAATCAAATGATTAATGCAGGTTTGCCCAGCATTATATCTTTAAACACTGTAGTACAAATCGTATTCCAACGGGTGAACCGCCATCGAGACTTTTTTGCTTTCTGCACGTTTCAGTGCAATGTAAGCATCGATCATGGCATCTGACATCACGCCACCTTTGGTGAAAATTGCACGTGATTTGTCTAGGTTATCCAGAGCCTCGTCTAAAGACGCACATACCTGAGGGATCAATGCTTCTTCTTCTGGTGGCAGATCATACAAGTCTTTATCCATGGCATCGCCTGGGTGGATCTTGTTTTGGATACCATCTAAACCAGCCATCATCTGTGCAACAAAAGCCAAATACGGGTTTGCTGCAGGATCTGGGAAACGTACTTCAATGCGGCGGGCTTTGGCACTTGGTACCAACGGGATACGTACTGAAGCTGAACGGTTACGAGCAGAATAAGCCAGCATCACCGGTGCTTCATAGTGTGGCACTAAACGCTTGTATGAGTTCGTTGATGGGTTGGTAAATGCGTTGATTGCTTTGGCATGCTTGATAATACCGCCAATGTAGTACAGCGCCATTTCTGATAAACCCGCATATTTGTCACCCGCAAATAGGTTCACGCCATCTTTAGCGAGCGACTGGTGACAGTGCATACCTGAACCGTTATCACCAACGATTGGTTTTGGCATAAAAGTAGCGGTTTTGCCGTACATATGCGCCACGTTGTGCACAACGTATTTCAGCACCTGCGTTTCATCTGCTTTTAACGTTAAAGTGTTAAAACGAGTGGCAATCTCGTTTTGGCCGGCAGTCGCCACTTCGTGGTGGTGCGCTTCAACCGTTTGACCCATTTCTTCGAGTACCATACACATGGCGCTACGAATATCATGATGTTGATCTACTGGAGGTACTGGGAAATAACCACCTTTCACACCAGGACGGTGGCCTTTGTTGCCGCCTTCATAAACAGCATCTGAGTTCCAAGCCGCTTCTTCAGAATTTAATTTGTAGAACGAGCCTGACATGTCAGTTTTAAAACGAACTTCGTCAAACATAAACCATTCTGGTTCAGGTCCGAACAATACGGTGTCAGCGATACCGGTTGATTTTAAATATTCTTCGGCACGTTTGGCGATTGAACGCGGGCAACGGTCATACCCTTGCATGGTGCTTGGTTCAATCACATCACAGGTGATATTTAGTGTGGTTTCTTCAAAAAATGGATCCAGCTTCATTGACGCAGCGTCAGGCATTAAAATCATGTCTGAGTCGTTGATGCCTTTCCAGCCTGCAATTGAAGAGCCATCAAACATTTTACCGTTTTCGAAAAAATCTTCATTTATCTGGTTTACAGGGATAGTCACATGTTGCTCTTTACCCTTGGTATCAGTAAAACGTAAATCAACAAACTTCACGTCGTTTTCTTTAATAAAATTCAAAACGTTCGATGCAGACATGCAATCCTCCGGATTATTCCTGTTAATACTCAAACTGTACTTGATGCTATCGGGTTAACCGACAAGTTGCCCTGATGATGCCAATATTGTGCCAATAGCATAAGTCTTTGATTTTACTTAGCTAAGGCCGGATTAAAAACGAACAGTTAAACCGGGTTGCACTATGGCGGTGCGTTATTGCAACTTATTGGTGCATTGATGGTGGCGCTTGCACCAACGTCGTTGCAGCGCTAACCATAGCAAGTTTTTACGCCATGCTGAGTACGACTAATCACTTTTATTTCACCTAGGCTGCACAGTTTTAGTCGATTGAGATTTTGTGTGTTGTAGATGGGCAGTCAATTACGTACTGAACTGCGCTGAAAAAATCAGCAAACCGGCTGGTTAGAAAAATCCATAAACAGATAAATTTCCCTCAGCCTCACAAAGCAGGTAAAATGTGCGCACGAAATTTTCGAGTACTTGCTGTGATTTGTTGCATGCGGGTACACATTTACACTTCACAAAGCGAGCACCAAATAAATGTCCTATGATATCAGCAAGTTGCGTAATATCGCTATTATCGCGCACGTTGACCACGGTAAAACTACACTTGTTGACAAATTACTGCAACAATCCGGCACTTTTGATGCGCGGGCTAAGTTACAAGAACGGATGATGGATTCAAATGCGCAGGAATCTGAGCGCGGAATTACCATCCTGGCGAAAAATACGTCAGTGCGTTGGAACGGTTACCACATCAACATTCTGGACACTCCAGGCCACGCCGATTTCGGTGGTGAAGTTGAGCGTGTACTGTCGATGGCTGACTCGGTATTGTTGCTAGTTGATGCTGTTGAAGGTCCAATGCCACAAACCCGTTTTGTGACGCAAAAAGCTTTCGCGCACGGTTTAAAGCCAATCGTAGTCGTGAACAAAATTGACCGTCCGGGCGCACGTCCAGATTGGGTTATTGATCAGGTATTCGACCTGTTTGATAACTTAGGCGCGACTGACGAGCAGTTAGATTTCCCTATCGTTTACGCATCTGCCATCAACGGCTGGGCGACGCTTGACTACAATGAACCAAAAACTGATATCAACGATTTGTTTGCTGCGATTGTTGAGCATGTTGCGCCTCCTAAAGTTGAACTGGATGGTGACACCCAAATTCAGGTTTCTCAGTTAGATTACTCTAGCTACCTTGGCATTATCGGTATTGGCCGCATCAAACGCGGTTCGTTAAAAGTGAACCAGCAAGTCACCGTATTAGGTGCTGATGGCTCAAAACGCAATGGTAAAGTGGGTCAAGTATTTAGCTATTTAGGGCTAGAACGAATTGAAACTCCAGAAGCAAATGCTGGTGACATCGTTGCATTCACCGGTTTAGGTGAATTGAAAATTTCTGACACGATTTGTGCCACGACCAACCTTGAAGCATTACCTGCTTTGCAAGTAGATGAACCAACAGTGACGATGACCTTCCAGGTCAATACCTCACCATTTGCAGGTAAAGAAGGCAAATTTGTCACTTCACGCCAGATTTTGGAGCGTTTAACCAACGAACTGAAACACAACGTGGCACTGCGAGTTGAAGAAACGCCAGACGGTGACAAATTCAAAGTGTCTGGCCGTGGTGAATTGCACTTAGGCGTATTGATTGAAAACATGCGTCGTGAAGGTTTTGAACTGGCCGTTTCTCGTCCTGAAGTGATCATGAAAGTGATCGATGGCGCTAAAATGGAACCCATTGAAAACGTGACCATTGACGTGGAAGAGCAGCACCAAGGTTCAATCATGGAAAAAATGGGTGAACGTAAAGCCGAAATGACCAATATGCAACCAGACGGCAAAGGCCGCATTCGGATGGATTTCCAAATGCCAAGCCGTGGTTTGATTGGTTTCCGTACTGAATTTATGACGCTGACTTCAGGCACCGGCCTGATGTACAACAGCTTCGACCATTACGGCCCGCACAAAGGCGGCACCATTGGTCTGCGGATGAACGGTGTACTGGTTTCTAACGCGATGGGTAAAGCTGCGGGCTACGCGATTTTCTCATTGCAGGAACGTGGTCGGATGTTTATCGGTCATGCCGAAGAAGTGTACGAAGGTCAGGTGATCGGTATTCACAGCCGTAGCAATGACTTAACTGTAAACTGCTTAAAAGGCAAACAGTTAACCAACGTCCGTGCTTCAGGTACTGATGAAGCGATCAACTTAGTGCCACCAATTCGTTATGCATTGGAGCAAGCGCTGGAATTTATCGACGACGACGAACTGGTTGAAGTTACTCCGCTGTCTATTCGTATTCGTAAACGTCATTTGACTGAAAACGACCGTAAACGCGCCAGCCGTAGCTAAGCGTTTTACTGAAGTTTGATCATAAGGCCAGCATTTGCTGGCCTTATGTTTTTTGGGGTTTGGGTAAATGTCGCAACATTAATGGCGTCTTACCAATGACCCGAAGTGTTTGCTTCTGGTAAACAAAATTGTAAATAATATGGTCAGCCGATGCAGAGCTGTGTATTGTTCCGCAGTTGGAAATATGGGCAAAATGGCAGTGCAGGAGCAGGCATGACATCGCGACGCGCATTTTATAAATCTAAAACTGTGTTAGTGGTGGACGACTCTGATCAAATTCGGAGTTACATCAAAAGCATGCTGCTGTTGATCGGTTTTGATGACGCGGTGCTGGCCCGAGATGCCGAAATGGCGTTGAGTCATTGTCGCCGGATGCCGTTTGATTTTGTGTTATGCGATTTTCATCTGGGCCAGGGACGCGATGGCTATCAGTTGTTTGAGGTGCTTCGAAACGAGCAACTACTGAAGGCAGATTGTTGCTTTTTGGTGATAAGCGCTGAGCGACAACGCCAGGCAGTGCATGGTATGGTCGAATTTCAACCAGCCGATTATCTATTAAAACCATTCAGTTACGCTGAACTAGAGCGGCGTATTTCTCGTGCTTATCACATCCGCCAAGCGTTACAGTTGGCTTATCAGGCGATTAGCCGTAAACATTATGCTGAGGCGGTGCAGGCTTGTGATCATATTGTCGACCACAAAAGCCAGTATGCGATGCATGCCACCCGGCTGAAAGCAGAATTACTGATTAAGTTAGACCGTTTTGACGAAGCGGAACATCTATATACCTGGGCGTTGACGGTACGTGAATTCGGTTGGGCTCGGCTGGGTCTGGCTGTGACTTATGGCTATCAGGGGCGACAAGCCGAAGCCGAAGCACTATTGCTAGAGCTCGCTGGGGTGGCAGAAACAAAAACGGAGGCGCTGGACTGGCTGACACGGTTGTACATTAGCCAAAACCGGCCAAGCGAGGCATTAACCGCCGTCGAGCAGGTGGCGCGTCACTCACCGAAAAATTACCTGCGTCAGCATGTGTTGGCAACGTTGTCGACCATCGGCAATCAAAAGCCACAGGCGGTGCTGGTACACCAAAGGTTACTGAGTGCGGCTCGCTATTCAATGTACGATACCGCCGACAATATGCTCAATTACGCCAGAGCGATGTTAGAACTTGCCAAAGATCAGTCGGTTAAAGATCGCAACGACACCTTTAATCGAATCGATACTTTTATTATCACCATCAGAAAACGTTTTCACCCAGCTAGTTTTGAGCACGATCGGATGGTGTTGGATGCCAGAGTGTTGTTGTTGCAAGGGAAAACGGCTAAAGCACTGGAAATGCTAGAAAGCAGTGAAGCGCTGACGCTGGAGAAGCCGTTATCGCCATCAGGTATGCTGGATCGGGCTCGGGCTTATTTTGAAGCGGGTAATTTACCGATGTGCGATCATTACATGAGTGCGCTCAGTACCGTTGCGCAAGATGACGATTTATATTGCAGCGCCTTGAATCTAATGATGCAACACGAACAGCAAAAACATCAGCTCCTGCGGCAACAATTACTGCAAGAAAATTCCGCCGGAATGGACGCCTTTGGCAGTGGTCAGTATTCCATCGCCATTGAATACTTTCGTAAAGCTTTGGACACTATGCCAGCAAACGTCAATATTGCGCTGAATTTATTGCAAGCGATCAGTATGCGCGAACGTCTCACTGTGGATTTACGTACTTTGGCCCAACATTGTGTTGATGTTATTACTGGAGGGCGCTTGCCGCCGGAGCAGGAAAAAAGGTATCAAGTGATCTTAGGTCATCTTGATTTGTAATTGATGCTTCTATCAATCATGCCGCCAGTTCGCTGGCAATTGCGGCAGTCCTTTTGTAAACTGCCGCCAGGTTAAATAGTAGGGAATTGAATGATGTGGGCTGTTTCAATGCGAGTCACTGCTTTAATGTGCTGTTGTGCCATCGCTGTCGGATGTACACCTGCCGATCCGCTCAAAAAGATCAGTGGCCCGGCACAGGGATCGACTTACAATATTAGTTATTGGAGCGAACAACCGGTTGATCAGACGTTGCTGCAGCAACAAATTACTACAGAATTGGAGCGTATTGATCAAGCGATGTCGAACTATCGCCCTGATTCGACCATCGAAAAATTTAATCAGTCGCTGACCACTACACCGGTTGCAGTTGGAGCTGAACTGGTGCAACTGGTCGCGCAGGCGCGACTTGTCTCCTCGCAAAGCCTAGGCTGTTATGATCTCACGGTGAAGCCGCTGTTTGATTTATGGGGTTTTAAAGCCGACCAATTCCACCAACCGACGTCGGAGCAATTGGCGCTGACGATGCAATCTGTCGGTATGGCAAAAATTCAGCAAGCCGGTGCCGATAAGCTGGCAAAGCAAGTTGCCGCATTGCGAATTGATGTGTCCTCAATCGCGCAAGGTTGGACCGTCGGTCAATTAGCAAAAATTATGGAGCAGGCGGGCATCCGCAATTATCTGGTTGAGGTGGGTGGTGAGTTGGTCGTGCGTGGCAAAAAACCTGAACTGCAGGCTTGGCGCGTTGCGATTGAAAAGCCATTACCTGGTGCACAAACATTACAAAAAGTAATTACAGTGCAACAAGATGAGCCCTTGTCAGTCATGACCTCCGGCACTTATCGACATTATTTCGATGCCGACGGTGTACGTTATAGCCATGTGCTGGATGCAAGAACCGGCGCACCGGTGAAACACCAGACGGTCTCAACCACGGTGTTGATTGAAGATCCGACCCTTGGCGACGCTTGGTCGACCGCATTTTTGTGTCTTGGTAGTAAAGATGGAAAAGAGGTTGCAGATCGGCTTGGCATGAAAGTGTTATTTATTGACCAGCGCGCCGATGAATTACTTGAAATTAGTAGTGATGCGCTGCAACAGAGCAAGGCTATTTCGCTGCAGTAAAATATTGTGTTGGGTGGCGATGATGGTACCGGCCGTTTGAAAAAGCGTTGTTGAGTGCCAAGCTCAACAACTCTGGCAGCGCGATGGTCTGAACCGACAGAATTGAGCATCTGAAGTGAAGCAGACTTGATGGAGCAGTATTGTGGCTGATATAACGGAACTGAAACAAAAACTACAACATGGGCTGGCAGTATCCAGCCTGTATATCCAGCGTTGTCAGCGTGATCAGATTGGTATGATTAGCGGTTACTTGGCCTATATCTCGTTGTTATCGCTTGTACCGCTGGTCGCCGTCGCGTTTTCAGTGTTAAACGCTTTTCCGATGTTTGCTGGTTTGCGATTGGATATTGAAGCCTTTGTGTATGCCAATGTCGTGCCGTCGCGCGGCGATGAGCTGCAGATGTATATCAACGGTTTTGTCGAAAATATCGGTCGAATGACCACAGTAGGTGTGTTCTTTCTGGTTGTCGTGGCGCTGATGCTGATGCATAACATCGACAAAACCTTGAATAAAATCTGGCGGGTACAAAACCGACCCAGGTTAATGATTTCCTTCTCTATTTACTGGATGATTTTGACGCTAGGGCCCATTTTATTAGGCGTTTCCATTGCCATGACGTCCTACCTTGCGACCTTCACCCATCTGGTTGACAGCGTGACACCTTGGTTATCGACTTTATTTCTGATGGTGGTGCCATTTGTGGTGAGCTTGCTGGCTTTTTTTATGTTGTATCAATTAGTGCCTAATGTACAGGTTCGATATAGCCATGCTTTGTGGGGAGCGTTGTTTGGGGCGGTATTATTTGAAATGCTCAAAACGGCTTTTGCGCTTTATATTCAGCATTTCCCGACGTACCAAGCGATTTATGGGGCGCTTGCGCTGGTGCCAATCTTGTTTGTTTGGGTCTATTTATGCTGGATGGTCGTTTTGCTTGGCGCTGAGCTCACGGCATTGCTGCAAGATCTTCAGCAACGCCAGCTTGAAACTGCTGCCAAAATGGAGTCGGTTGATGTATGACACTGAGCCGGTTGAATGCTATCAGACGTTGATGCTAGCACGTCCTGATCAACAGCAAATTTATGTCGAACAAAGCGGCAATCCGGCCGGGATCCCGGTGTTGATGTGCCATGGCGGTCCCGGTGGTGGGAGCTCGCCGTTTCAGCGGACTTTATTTGATGCAAAACGGTATCGGATTATTCTCTTTGACCAACGTGGCTGTGGTCATTCCAAACCTTTTGCCAGCTTGGTGCATAACACGACGGCTGATCTGCTGGCCGATATTGAAGCCATTCGTCAGCACTTCAACATTCCCCAATGGGTGGTGGCTGGCGGGTCTTGGGGTAGTACCTTAGCGTTGGCTTATGCACAGCAGTACCCACAACATTGCTTAGGACTGATCTTGCGGGGCATTTTTCTCGCACGACCACAGGACATTGACTGGCTGTATCGACCGGGTGGCGGTGCTAGTCAGGTGTTTCCCGACTATTTTGCCGATTTTTTAGCGCCAGTTGCGACGATGCCCGGGCTTGATATATTGGTGGCTTATCAGCAGTTATTGCAACATACCGACGCGCAAATTAAAGCTGAAGCCGCGCAGGCGTGGAGCCTGTGGGAAGCACGAGTCGCGACTTTGTTACCGAACGCGTTCATGCGCCAAGGCGCTGTGGAAATTGCATCGGCATTGCCGCTGGCACGGATTGAAAATCACTATTTTTTAAATCATTGTTTTTTGGTGCCCGATCAACTGTTGCGTGACTTACCCAAAGTGCTGCACTTGCCTTGTTACATTGTTCACGGGCGTTATGACATGGTGTGTAAGATGGAGAATGCTTGGACGCTGGCACAGCAATGGCCCGGTGCGATGCTAAAAATAGTCAACGATGCAGGGCATTCCGCCAGTGAAAGTGGGATCCGCCGTAGCTTGTACGATATGTCGGTGTTGCTTGCTGACCGGTTATCAGCGGCCGGAGCAGCCGAATGATAGCGCTATTACAGCGGGTTCGGCGTGCCGAAGTTGCAGTAGACGAACTTGTGATTGGCAAAATCGGCCCGGGGCTATTGGTGCTGCTGGGAGTAGAGGCCAATGATCAACCGTCGATGCTAAAAAAACTGGCGGATAAAGTGCTGAACTACCGGCTGTTTAACGATGAAAACGGCAAAATGAACCTCAATCTGCAACAAGTTGGCGGCCAATTATTGGTGGTGTCGCAATTTACGTTGGCGGCGGACACCCGTTCTGGTTTGCGGCCAAGTTTTACACCCGCAGCACTACCGACGGTTGCTGAGCCTCTGTATCAGCAGTTTGTACAATATTGTCAGGCGCAAGGAATTGACGTCGCGACCGGTCAGTTTGGCGCGGATATGCAGGTGAGTTTGGTCAATGATGGGCCCGTCACGTTTTGGCTGCAGGTCTAAAGTTCGCTACCGTCATCGTTTAATCCTCGTATGCATACCTTATATTTGCCGTGTTAGACCGTCAGCGCAGTTTCTTAGCTACCGAGCCAGAGCTGATTTTGATAACCCGGCACCGGATAACATGCCAGTTTTACTTGGCAGTGTTGCCAAAATTGCTCCCATTCTGCGGGCGGCGCTGCCGGTAAATTGATACAAATCCAACTTGAAGCTGCGCGTAATTGCAGCAGAGTTTGGATGAGGGGTTGCCAGTTGGTTGGCCATGGAAAAAGGTCGATAAAAATCATGTCAAACGACAGCTGCTGTAACTGCGCGCGACGAGCGAAATGGTCAGCATCGTCACATATTAAGCGTTCGTTGGTCGGGGGTTGGGGTCGAAAAAACTGCTGATAGGCCTCAATAATCAATGGTTCACGTTCGACACTGGTCACTTGACGCTCGGGCCAACAAGCCGCCACTGCGCGGTTAAACTCGCCACCGCCTAGACCCAGTTGCAGCCCATGCCGCCAAGTTTTATCGGCCAGCCAAGCGAATAATAACAACAAATGCGGATAACAAGGCGAGGCCGGCTGTTGCAGTCGCATTTGGCTTTGACGCTGACCGTTGAGCACTAAATAGCGATAATCTTCATCTTGCTCCACCCGTAAGTCGACCGTTGCACTGCGTTGCCAGCTGAGAATGGCTTGAGTTGTGTTGCTACTTTGTACCACAATGCCTCCACGCTTAATCGTTGTCGATAGATCAGCAGAATCTGTCGTGCATGACAAGGAATCATCCATGAAGTGGCAGCTTATTACGCCGCAAACCGAAGCTCAATGGCAGGCTTATTATCAACTTCGGTATTTAGTATTACGTGCGCCTTGGCAACAACCGCAGGGATCGGAGCGTGATGCGCTAGAATCACCAGCCTACCACCGCATGATCGTGGACGCTGATGGCGTCGTGCTAGCCGTTGGTAGGCTACATCAGGTGGATGCCGATACTATGCAGATCCGTTATATGGCTGTCGCAGAGGCCGCCCGGGGCCATGGTTTTGGTGCAAAGGTGCTCCAAGCGTTGGAGCAACAAGCGGTTGATTGCGGGGCCAAACAAGTGATGTTAAATGCACGCGACAGTGCGCTCGCGTTTTATAAAAAATCTGGCTATCAGACAGGTGCCGAGCAACCCGCTTTATTTGGTATTGCTCACTTTCAAATGCACAAAGCTTTGTCGCTACCTGGCACTGTTGCCGAGCAGCAGCTTTGGGTGCAGGCGTTAGAAGCTACTTGGCAGCAAACCATTCCACTTTCTGAGTTTATGCAGTTAAAGGTGCAAAATTTTGATGGCTTTCAGCTGCAATGTAGTGCGCCTTTGGCGCCGAATAAGAACCCGCACCACACCATGTTCGCCGGCAGCATTTATAGCATGGCAACTTTAACCGCTTGGGGCATGGTTTATTTGCAACTGCAAGCGTTAGGGCTGCGAGGTGACATCGTACTGGCTGACGCACAAATTCGTTATCGTGCGCCAGTCAAACAACAGCCGGCGGCTCGGGTTGATCTGCTACATCTTCGAGGGGATTTAGCTGCGCTGGCGCTTGGGAGGAAAGTACAACAGAAAATCAAGGTGCAGATCCTCGATGGCGAGACCCCGGTAGGTGAGTTCGAAGGGCGTTTTGTGGTACTACCGGAGCAGCAAGAGCAGGTACAGTGATGCAAAAAGTGGTGATTGTCGGTTGTGGCTGGTTAGGGCAGCAGTTGGGTATTTTGCTGGCTGCCGCAGGTTTTTCAGTGTTCGGCACTCGGCAAACTTCGGCTGCGCTTGCGAAATTACCGGCAGCTATTAAACCGCTGTTGCTACAGTTACCACTCAGTGTGGTGCCCGATGCTGTGCGTGTGCTATTCGCTAATAGCTGGATCATTTGTGCCATTCCGCCAGCGGGGCGTTTGCAAAGTGCTGCAGTATATTTAGAACAATTGCAAAGTTTAGTTGCACTGGCCACTGCTGCGGGTGTGCGAGGTGTGATCCACTGTTCCAGTACTGGGGTTTATCAGGGGCTTGTTGGCGACGTTGACGAACAAAGTGAGATTCAGACGACCGGTCGTGCCGGCGGATTGCTGGCCGCCGAACAAATTCTGCAACAGTTGCCCAATTGCATTACGTTGCGCTTGGCAGGGCTCATTGGCCCCGGCCGTCATCCGGCACGTTTTGGCCACGGACGTGCTTTAGCTGGACCTGATCTGCCAGTGAATTTGGTGCATGCGCAAGACATTGCTAATTTTGTGCTGAGGTTACTGCAGCGCCAACAGCCACCAACTATGTCATTATTCAATTTGTGTTGCCCTGAACATCCCTACAAAGCTGATTTTTACCACGCGGCCGCGATGCAAGCAGGCTTAGAACCCGTGTCTTTTACGGCGTCGGATGAACAGCCGCGGCGTGTTTTATCGAAGCTTAGTGAACAACAAACTGGTTTTTCCTATCAGTTTCAGTCACCGTTTCAGGCGCTAGCGGCTTGTTGAACTGTGTGGTTGAAATCTGATATTTATCAGATTTTTATCACAGCTCAATTAAGTTTCGAAATGAGAAGCAACGGATAATCCTTGGCAATGATGCAAAGGGTTGCCGTATGACAAACAAATGGATCCTAGGTTCGACTTTAAGTACGTTGTTCGGCATTCTGGCTGCGACGTTCTATTTGATGTTGATACAACCGATGAGTGATGGCAGCCACATTCCCCATCATAATGCGGAATGGTTGTTGTGGTTCTTTTTCGCCATGGTGCTGATCTCGATGCTGGTGAACTTGTCGGTCTTGATTGCACCACCGGCAAAATGGCTAAGCTTGTTGTCGGCAATCTCTTTTAGCCAGCAACATAGTCTGTTTCGGCTCCATCAATACCAGCAACAAGTGCAATTGTTCTTACAACAACATCAGATGCAGCTGCAACGGTTAACCAGTCAAGCAGATATCTATTTATGGTCGACTGAACATCCGCCGGTTTTGCTGCAGGTTGCGCTAGACGGAAAACACCATGCCGATATTGCAGATATGCGCTTGCTGTTTCGCTGGATGCTGACGCATCAATGCCGACAAGGTTATTATTTATCGCTATCGCCGCCAGATTTACAGGCAGAAATATTTGCCAAAGAAGCCGGGATCAAAATTGTAGATCTGCAGGCACTGACCAAATTGCATGCGGTCGTTGTTATCTAAACCTTTTACGCAATTTGATAATATCAAGTTTTCGTCAGGTTTTTTATGTTGCTCTTTTGGCACTATGCCTTGGCTTTATCTGAGAACGGAACAACATAAATCCAAGGTCGGATACCAAACACTCCCTGCCTGGCTGGACTTAGTCCAGCCTTTTTCATGCCAGCACGCTAAATAGCCTCTGATATACCCACAGTAGTTTTACCGCAGCACGAATTCAAGCAGCTGGCTGTTTATGATGTGTTGATGTCCGACTTGCACTCGTTACACTTTGAACATATGAATAGAATGCTGCAGTTGCTCAGCGCTTTTTGTAACGTCAGCACTATGCTGCAAGGTACAACTGGCTTTATCGCTGCTTTGCTGTGCGAGCGCGACCATTGTGGTCATATTCGCGGTAATCGAATGGCCAAGCCCCAGTTGATTCTGAGTGGCGTCGGCTATCGCGGCACTTATTTGTTGCATCTGACTAATGGCTTGATTGATATTTCCCAATGACTGCACCAGTTCGACGGTATGGCCGACACAGGTGTCGGCATCCGTTTTGCCGCGAGTGATGGCAAAAACCGCGGCGGTACTTTGTTGCTGAAGATTTTGAATCATTTGCCGGATCTCATCGGTCGCACTTTGGCTGCGCACAGCGAGCGATCTTACTTCGTCCGCGACCACCGCAAAACCGCGGCCTTGCTCGCCCGCTCTGGCGGCTTCTATCGCGGCGTTTAATGCCAGTAAATTGGTTTGCTCGGCAATACCGCGGATCGTCGCCAGAATACTACCGATATTGTTCGATTGGTCGTTCACTTTCAGCATGATATCGGCGGTACTACTCAGCTGCTCTGCTAAGCCAGTAATTAACTGGGTGTTTTCAGTAGATATGTGATCAATTTGATCACTTTGAGTACGAGCGTGGTTCATTTCAGTGACCGCCTGGTGTGCTTGCTCGGCAATCAGATTGGTGTTTTGTGCCAATTGCAGCGTGGTGCCATTGACTGCAGCTATTTGTTGCTGTTGTTGCTCCAGCGCATTGTTAATTTCTCCGACTTCACCGCGCGACAATTCGGCGCTTTGTTGCAGTTCAGTAGCGTTTTGCGCAATTTCCTGAATCAATTTGCTCAGCGCTTGGATCAAGCTATTCACTTTGGCCGATAAGGCGCCGAACTCATCGTCATTTTCAATCGTCAGTTGCAGACTGAAATCGCCAGCCGCCACTTGGCCAAGCACTTTATTAATACTGCCTAGTGGCCGTAACATGGCGTTGATGGTGAAGTAAGCCGCACCGGCGGCTAAAGCAATTAACACCAGCATCAGCACAAATGTACGGACAGTACCAAAACTTAACGTGTCGGACATGTCCGTCTGCAAGCTAGAAAACTGTTGCTCGGCACCACTGACCACTAAATCTAACGCGGTAACCGCCTGCGAAATAGCCTGTTCGGACGCTTTTAATTGCTCTCGTGCTTGCTGTAGCGCCAGCAGCTGTTGCCGTTTTTTTGAAACAAGGCCATCGGTTGCGGCAATTTTTGCTTTGAGTGCTGTGAGTTGTTCGTTAAATGCTTCCCATAAGTCTTCAGCCGCAACTTCGGCGATCAGATTGCCAATATAATCGAGGTTGCTTTGCATATCGCTTAGTGCAAATTCGATATTTTGTTGGCTTTCATCGAGCTGGCTAACATCGGTATAAGCATTTGTTTCTTTGACCGTTTTGATCATCGTCAATAACTGACCATCGACTCGGCCAGCGGCTCCGGCAATTAACTCCAGTTGTTGTTTTTTGCCACTGATTTGCAGATAGGAAATATCCAGTAAGGTCGCAGCGGCATCATCAATCAGCTGCACCAGTGCATTAACCTCGGTGGTTGTCGCCGCCGCTGCCGTCTCGGTGGCTAGTTTGGCGTCAAACATCGCCTGTACTGCAGCGACATAATCTTGATAATGTTCAGTGGCGGCTTTCAAAGGGTTATTTAACGACGGATCGCTGGCGAGTAATGTTTGTAACGGCTGCATAGTTTGCTGATACAAGGTTTTCGCGCTGGCAAACTCTGTCTGGTAGTGTTGAATGTCTTTGGCTTGTTCGGCGGTGAAACCCAAAGCGGACAATTTAGCGAGTTTTAATAACTGTATTTGTGCTTTGTTACTTTGCTGCTGCGCGGGTACGGCAATTTCGTTGACTCTTCGACTGGAGTCGGAGACGACTGAAAAACTCCATAGCGATGACAGACTTGCGATTAAAAGTAAAATGGCAATAAAGCCAAAGCCGATGATCACTTTGTGAGCAACAGTTAATTTCATGTCGAACCCTATTGTCTGATTGTCTTGTGTGCAGAATGCATTGCCACTGCTGTAATTATTATTGACGTTCTTACGGGAAGGTCAATTGACGATCATGACGTTAACAGAGTTCATTTATCTGGTCTAGCCAGTTATTCAGAAAAATTGAATTTACAAAAACGGCGGCAAATGAACACCCAGTTAGTGAACAGCTGCCATAAAGTGGGCCGCAAGCATGCAACATAGAGCATTTTCATGCTTATACCCAATGCTTCAACACAGCGCCGCGAATGTGCTGTGTTGTTGGTCGTGGCCGACAACACAGCAGTTAAGAAGTTAGCTGTGACTAGGCAACATCGCTCTTGGCAACAAACCGGTTAACTGGCGGTCGCGCAATAAATTGGCCGCGTTTTCAATATCGGGCGCAAAATAACGGTCGGCGTCATAAAATGGCACCACGGCGCGTAATACAGCTTTGGCTTGTTCCACTTTGGCCGACGCTTTGAGCGGCGCTCTAAAATCAAGTCCTTGGACTGATGCCAAAAATTCCACCGCCAACACCCCTAACGTATTTTCGGCCATTTCGGCTAGTCTGCGCGCCGCAAACGTTGCCATTGAGACATGGTCTTCTTGGTTGGCTGAAGTTGGCAGGCTATCAACCGAAGCCGGATGGGCCAGAGATTTGTTCTCAGACGCCAGCGCGGCGGCGGTAACCTGTGCAATCATAAAACCGGAATTCACGCCGCCGTTATTGACTAAAAATGCCGGAAGTTTGGACAGGTGAGAGTCAATCAGTAACGCCATTCGACGTTCAGATAACGAACCAATTTCAGCAATTGCCAACGCCAGATTGTCCGCGGCCATTGCCACTGGCTCGGCGTGAAAATTACCGCCCGAGATAATGTCGTTTTCGGCGGCGAAAACCAGCGGGTTGTCAGTCACGCCGTTGGCTTCAATTAATAACGTGACGGCAGAATTACGAATTTGGGTTAAACAGGCACCCATTACTTGTGGCTGGCAGCGCAGGCTGTAAGGGTCTTGTACTTTTTCGCAGTCTTTATGCGAGTCGGCAATTTGCGATGATTCACCTAACAAATCGCGATAAATAATGGCCGCGTCAATTTGCCCCGGCTGACCACGAACAGCGTGAATGCGGGCGTCAAACGGCGACCGACTGCCCATGGCGGCTTCGACACTAATAGCGCCAATCACCGAAGCGGAGGCATATAAATCTTCAGCGCGGAATAACCCTTCTAGGGCCAGTGCGGTAGACGCCTGAGTGCCGTTTAATAATGCTAAACCTTCTTTTGCGGCCAGTACGATCGGGGTTAAACCGACAATCGCTAAACCTTCTTTTGCTGTGTAAATTTGACCGGCGATCGTGACTTCGCCTTCGCCAATCATCGGGAGCACCATATGGGATAACGGCGCTAAATCGCCAGACGCACCGACCGAACCTTTTTTCGGAATACATGGATAGACTTCGGCATTCACCAGCGCGATGAGTGCATCAAGCACCAATGGCCGAACGCCAGAATAACCACGGGCTAAGCTATTAATTTTTAACACCATCATCAGGCGGACTGTGCTGTCATCCATTAAATCGCCAAAACCGGCAGCGTGCGATAACACAATAGATCGTTGCAATAATTCCAGCTGATCTTTATTAATTTTGGTATTGGCGAGCAAGCCAAAACCGGTATTGATGCCATACACAGTGCGATCTTCCGCAATGATATTGGCCACGGTTTGTGCCGAAGCTTGAATGCCTGGCAATGCTGCTGGGTCTAAAGTAAGTTGCACCGCGCCTTGTTGGACCTTGCGCAGTTGCGACAGCGTCAGTTCCCCTGGCACGATGTTTAATTGATAAGTCATGATATACCCTTGTAGTTAAAAACGGGCCTGTGTTGACAGACCGGTTAAATGCTGTAAATACGGTTGCGATTTGGCAGAGTGCCGCAGCGTATTGAGCCGTTATTTTTTGCCGTTAGCGCCAGCGACCATTGGTAAATCGAGCCCTTGTTCGACGGCGCAACTTTTTGCGATGTCATAACCGGCATCGGCATGGCGCATCACACCTGTGCCCGGATCATTCCACAACACCCGGCCTAATCGTGCTGCTGCGGCGTCGGTTCCGTCAGCTAAAATCACCACGCCAGAATGCTGGCTATAACCCATGCCAACCCCGCCGCCATGATGAAGCGACACCCAAGTGGCACCGCCGGCAGTATTTAATAAGGCGTTAAGCAGCGGCCAATCTGATACGGCGTCAGAGCCGTCGAGCATCGCTTCGGTTTCGCGGTTAGGGGAGGCTACAGAACCAGAATCTAAATGGTCGCGACCAATGATCACTGGCGCCGATAATTCGCCATTTTTCACCATTTCGTTAAAGGCTAGCGCAATTCGAGCGCGGTCTTTTAAGCCAATCCAGCAAATGCGTGCGGGTAGGCCTTGGAATTTAATCCGTTGGCGCGCCATGTCCAACCAGTTGTGCAGGTGCGGGTTATCAGGGATCAGCTCTTTGACTTTGGCGTCGGTTTTGTAGATATCTTCTGGATCGCCAGATAACGCCACCCAGCGAAACGGCCCAATGCCTTCGCAGAATAGCGGGCGAATATAAGCCGGCACAAAACCCGGGTAGTCAAAAGCGTTTTCGACCCCAACGTCTTTGGCCATCTGGCGTATGTTATTGCCATAATCAACCGCGACCGCGCCGCGTTTTTGCATCTCCAGCGTAGCGAGCACCTGTACCGCCATCGATTTTTTCGCCGCAACCACCACATGCGCTTCGTCTGTTACACGTTCAGCTTTGGCTTGCTCCATGCTCCAGCCTTGTGGCAGGTAACCGTTTAGCGGATCGTGGGCTGAGGTTTGGTCGGTGACCACGTCTGGGGTGATATTGCGTGCAACCAGTTCGGCGAAAATATCAGCCGCGTTGCCCAGTAGCCCAATCGACGTTGGTTTACCGCTGGCGTTGGCCGCTTCGAGCTGTGCCAGCGCCTCATCGAGGGTAAACGCTTTTTGGTCAACATAGCCGGTGCGTAGGCGAAAATCGATACGTGATTCGTCAACTTCGCAGGCAATCATGTGAAAACCGGCCATAGTACCGGCCAGTGGTTGTGCACCACCCATGCCGCCTAAACCACCGGTTAAAATCCATTTACCGGCTGGCTTGCCGGCAAAATGCTGTTTGGCGATGGCGACAAAAGTCTCATAAGTGCCTTGTACAATGCCCTGGGTGCCGATGTAAATCCACGAACCTGCGGTCATCTGGCCGTACATTGCCAAACCGAGTTTATCCAGTTCGTTAAAATGCTCCCAGTTTGCCCAGTGCGGCACTAAATTCGAGTTGGCAATCAGCACGCGTGGGGCGTCGGGGTGGGTTGGAAACACCCCCACCGGTTTGCCACTTTGAATAAGCAGAGTTTGGTTATCTTCAAGTCTGTCCAGAACCTCGACAATTTTGTCATAACTGGCCCAATCGCGTGCCGCGCGGCCAATGCCGCCGTAAACTACCAGCGATGTTGGGTGTTCGGCGACATCCGGATCAAGATTGTTCATTAACATGCGTTTAGCGGCCTCAGTCTGCCAGCTTTTGGCAGTGATCTGGCTGCCACGGGCGGCTCGGATGACACGGCTAGGGTCTAGTCTTGGATCGAATGTTGGATTTGCGCTGCTCATAAGACTCTCACTTTTTATCAGAGGTGTTGATATTCAGATGTCCGCCTAGTCGATAACGACTACCGGCCGACGTTAAATAAGCAAAACTGACCGCACCATCACGGCTGAACGTGCGACGGGTTAAGCGCAGGCATGGCTCAGTTTTATTAATTTTCAAATATTTGCAGGTAAATTCGTCCGGCAATATGGCTTCCACCACGTGATCGGCCTCGGTTAACGGTGCGACCGCGCTTAAATATTCGTGTGGGGTATGCTGCACAAAATCTTGTGCTAAATAAGCCGGAATTTGCTTTGGATTGACATAACGGGCTTCCAGCTGCAGTGGTTGTTGGTTGTCGTAGTGCACAATTAACGAGAAAAATACCGGCTCATTGCGCAGTAAACCCAAAGCGCTCGCTACCACAGCAGGGCAGGGCAGCTCGGTTAACTGGACTAATTCAGCAGAATGAAAGTGGCCACGAGCCTGAATTTCATCGGCGATATTGCGTATTTCAAGCAACGCCGATTGTGACTTCGCACTCGCGACAAAACTGCCGACGCCCTGCGTGCGGTATAAAATTCCTTGTTCGGTCAATTCTTGCAAAGCGCGGCGCGCGGTCATCCGGCTGACCGAAAATTGCTCGCAGAGCTCATTTTCAGACGGCACTCTGCTGTGCTCTGGCCAATTGCCAGACTCAATCTGGCTAAAGATAAATTCTTTAATCGCAGCAAATTTGGGGGTGCTGCTGGTCGTACTGGCAATGGTGCTGGACATGACCGGTTTCCAAAATTCGAAGAGGATACGTAGCAGATTAAAAAATAACTGAATTTGGTTGTATATACAAGTTGTTTGGGTAGAATTATTTCCCGTGCGCTGCGCTTGGAATTCGGCCAAACTGGCAACAATACCGGCCAGTCTGACGACCAGGCGCAGCTTATATCGTCAGGTTGTGCTGTTTTACGTGTTGAATTGTTTATCCCTTGGAGTTTTTATGTCTGCCACTCTTCAGTTTGATGCCATTTGGCATAATGTGCATCTGGCCACGATGACCGACAACGGCCAGCCGTATGGCGAAATTCGTGACGCAGCGCTGGCGGTCAAGGATGGGCTAATTGCCTGGTGCGGTGCAAAAACAGAATTGCCAGCAGTAGATTTACTGTCGACTCCGCTCTATGACGGTCAAGGCCAATGGTTGCTACCTGGTTTTATTGATTGTCACACCCATCTGGTTTACGCCGGTAGTCGCGCCAATGAATTTGAAATGCGGTTAAACGGTACCAGTTATCAGGACATTGCTGCCGCTGGTGGAGGCATTAAATCCACCGTGGCAGCCACCCGCGCTGCGTCACATGAAGAGTTGTTTGTGCTGGCAAAAAATCGGTTAAACACATTGCTGAGCCAAGGGGTGACGACTGTCGAAATTAAATCTGGTTATGGTTTGGATCTTGAAACCGAGCAAAAAATTCTCGAAGTAGCAAGAATCCTCGGCGAAAACCACCCCATTACGATCGAAAAAACGTTTTTGGGCGCTCATGCATTACCCTTGGAATATGCTAATGACAGCGATGGATATATCGATCTTGTGATAGAGACCATGCTGCCCGCATTACATCAACAAGGTTTAGTGGATGCGGTCGACGTTTTTTGTGAAGGTATTGGTTTTTCGGTGGCGCAAAGTCGTCGTTTGTTTGAAAAAGCCAAGGCGCTGGGTTTGCCGGTGAAAGCGCATGCCGAGCAGTTATCCGCTTTAGGTGGCTCGTCATTGGTGGCGGAATTTAACGGCTTGTCAGCCGATCATATTGAATATTTGACGGAAGCGGATGTGCAAATGATGGCCACTGCTGGCACTGTTGCGGTGTTATTGCCGGGTGCTTATTACTTTTTGCGCGAAACTAAAATGCCGCCGATTGCGTTATTGCGTCAGTACCAGGTGCCGATCGCAATTGCCACCGATTTAAATCCTGGTACCTCGCCGCTGTGTCACCTGCCTTTGATGCTGAATATGGCCTGCACATTATTTCGGTTAACTCCACAAGAAGCATTGCTTGGGGTGACTGCACATGCCGCCAAGGCGCTAGGCAAAACTGATCGTGGCACCTTGCAGGTTGGTCAACGCGCTGATTTTGGTTTATATGCCATTAGCCAGCCGGCTGAACTTTGTTATCAGCTTGGTGTTAATCATCTCAAGCAGCTGATAATAAAAGGGAAAGAGGTGAATATTCAGCGTTTTGGCTAACTTTACAAAATATCGAAAAAGAGTAAGCTCTGGCTAAGCAAACAAAAGCAGGATGGCGGCGGTGAAAAAAGTAGTGGTGCTGTTAAGTTGTGGTGTGTGGCCGGCTTATGCCTTGTCACATTTAACAGAACAAGCCCATTGGTTGTTACCATTGCTGATGATGTTATCGCTGATTTTGGCGGGATTGTGGCAACGGTCAAAACGTCAGTGCCAAAAGTTGCAACAGCAGCTTGATTTACGACCGCTGACGCCGGACAGTTTTCGCTTGTTACATGACGAAATTACCGGCTATCCCAATAAACTGGCGTTGGAGCAACAACTAGAAGTGGTGCTCAGGCGCCGCCCATCACAGCATTTTTCGCTGTTACTGCTCAAAATTAAAGATTTCGAACAAATTAATAAAGTGTTGGGCCACAGCAATAGCAATTTACTGTTGACGCAAATAGCCTCACGTATTAATCAGCATTTAAGCAATGAGCCCGACGTGTTGCAGCTCGAATGGCAAGGTCAATATGCGTCGGTTGTCCATTTGGGTGGTGTCGATTTTGCGGCTTGGGTGTCGGCCGATAACAAACAACATCTGGCGGAATATCTGGCGCAGCGTATTGAACATGACGTGCCGGAGCCGTTATTAATCCACGGTTGTGGCATTGAATATCGCATCGCCAGTGGTGTCGCACATTACCCGCAACACGGCACTTTACTCAATGAGCTGTTAGATAAAGCGCATCAGGCGTTGCAACATCACTTATGGCGATACAGTGATACACAGGTGTTTACCGCCGACATGCAAAGTTATACCAATGAGAATCTGACGATGATGTCGCAATTAAGCGTGGCGATTGCCCAGTGCCAATTGCAACTCGACGTGCAGCCACAGATCCAGTTGGTTGATCAACAAGTGCTGGCGGCCGAAGTGCTGCTGCGCTGGCAACATCCCGAGCGTGGGCTACTGGCGCCAAAAGATTTTTTACCACTGGCAGAATCAATGGGTATGATCTATCCGCTGACACAATGGGTACTGCAGCAAAGTGTTTTGGTGATGCAGCAGTTAAAGCAGCAGGGATTTTCCATTGCATTGGCGGTCAATTTGGCCAGCCGTGATTTAATGCAGATGGAGTTAGTCGAGCAGCTGCAACAAATGTTGGCAGATGCCGAGGTTGATCCCAAACTATTGATTTTGGAAATTAAAGAAGATGCATTGTTGGTGGCGCCCGGCAAAGCGCTTGATGTGCTCAATCGGCTCCATCAGCTGGGCATTCAACTGGCATTGGATGATTTTGGTACTGGTTTTTCGTCGTTAGGTTATCTTCGTCAACTGCCTATCTCGCAAGTGAAAATAGATTGCTCTTTTATTGCTGGGCTACATCGCTCGGACACCCAATCCGCCGTCACCAGCGCCATTTTGGATCTGGCGAAAAATCTGCAATTAATAGTCGTCGCCGAAGGCATTGAAGAGCAAGCGGTCGCGGATAAACTAAAACAAATGGGCTGTCACCGCGGTCAGGGTTTTTTATATTCCAAACCTTTTGCGTTACATGGCTTGCCTGCTTGGCTAAAGCAATATCAGCACCAACGTTCACATGAAGTACGCTAGGTTTTTATCCGCAGCAAGCACAACCACCGGCCCATAATTTCGGCAATCGCCGTGAGCCGTTATTCGCGCTGCAATGTTCTCAGGTAGCTGTTTTTGCTTGAATAAATGCCAGCACCAATGCCGTCAGCACTTGTCCGGCTTCTGACATGCCAGCGGCAAGCCCGGCCGGATGTTGTGAGGGCGCCGCTTCGGCTAAATGTAGATAGCTGGCTTGTGGTAACACTGCAAAATGATAGACGTACCGCTCCGCGGCGCTCACGGTGATGCCACAATTAGTAAAAGCACTCACCGGCATCATACTGATGCTATCAGTATCTAGTTCAATGCCCAGCGGTACCTGTTGCGGCTTCGATTGTTCAACGGCAAAAAACTGCTGCGCTTTTGTCAGCGCTTGTTCAAAGCTGTAGGTCTGGCGCAGGTAAATATCCTGATAACTACAAAATCCAGCTGCAGCTTGTTGCATGGAAACAAGTGCTGTTGCCGAATTTTTTAGCTCATGCAAGCCCAGCACAAAGTAACGATCGAGCCAATGTTGCGCTTTTGCGTAACTAAAACCGTTCCCGCTATGCCGGCCTTCTAACAGCCGAAAGTCACAGTGTGGATCTAGGTTCACCGCGTTCACGGCGCCGCCATGGTGCTGCGCTAATGCTTGTAAAATAGGCAGTGCATTGTTGTGGCCACCGCCGATAACAATCGGCAACAAACCGGCCTTAAAAATTGCCTGCAATACCGGGCTCGTGCGCTGGTCGATTTGGCCACAAAGCTGGCGTAATAAGGCCAATTGCGCTGCATCTTTGGCGTCGAGATGCTGGCTTTGTTGCTGTAAATCATCGCAGTCAATGGCACCAAGCAGCCAGATTTGCTCTGGGTTAATAAATGGGTTGGCTTGTAAATTGAGAAATCGTTTTAAAAAAGCTTCAAAACCGAGATCGGCGCCGCCATTGCCAAGATTGGCTCTGGGGCCGATATCTTCAGGGATGCCGAGGATCACAAACTTAACGCCGGCTATTTTAGCCTGTTGCAGTGATGAGGATAAATCAGCCGTTGCTGCTGGCCAGTACAAGCGTTCACCCAGACGGATTTCGCCGCTGCGTTGTTGTTGAAAAGCCGCCAAAGTGGCGGCTTGATAAAGTTTCAAATAATTCATCGCGCTTGGTGTCGCTGCTGCTTTATTCAATATCTAATGCATCGGCTGACAAAATAATGCCCGTGCTGTCAGCATATAAATGGTCATCCGGTAAAAAAGTGACTCCGGCAAAACATACCGGCACATCAGTTTCACCAAAACCCTGATCATCAGCACCGACCGGAATAGCATTAACCGCTTGAATTCCAATATCAAAGTCTTCGAGGGTGTCGACGTCGCGAACGCTACCGTAAACCACAATACCTTCCCAGCCGTTTTCCGCCGCCAAGGTCGCCAGTTCAGCGTCAATCAGTGCGCGACGGGCAGAGCCGCCACCGTCAATCAGCAGTACTTTTCCAATACCAGGTTCGGCGAGCATCTGGCGTACC
>JBBKWN010000006.1:0-23287 GCA_037968955.1 Rheinheimera sp.
CTTCGCAATCCGTGAAGGTGGCCGCACAGTAGGTGCTGGCGTAGTATCTAAAGTATTGGTGTAATAACCGCTACTTGTTAAAAGGGCCCTTCGGGGCCTTTTTTTATGGCTGAAATTTATCCAAGAGGGAACGTCATTTGGATTTCACATCGTCTGTGATGTAAAAGAATAACTACAATAAAGCCGGGCAGATTTGACGTAACCATATTAATATTTAAACAAGCGTTTGAAATTGTCGAGCTGGCATGTTAGAACAGCACATCCTACCAGATGGAGATGAATCGTGAGCCAGTATCAAGCACCGTTAAGTGATATGTATTTCAACCTATTTGACCTTTGGCAGACACAAAATTACTGGCAACAACTACCAATCTTACAAGATCAGCTTGATCACGACACCGCGGTAGCCATTTTGGAAGAGGCGGCGAAACTGACCACTCAGTTAATTGCACCACAATCTAAGCTCGCTGATATTCAAGGCGTTAGTTGGCGTGACGGAGAAGTGGTGACACCAAAGCATTACAAAGAATGTTACCACCAGCTATGTGATGGCGGTTGGACTGGCCTAGCTGGCGATCCGGAATATGGAGGCATGGGAATGCCAAAGTCGCTTGCCAGTATGTATGAAGAAATGATGTGCAGTGCAGATATCGCTTTTTCATTATATTCTGGTTTAACCGCAGGAGCGTGTGTTGCGCTGAACCAACATGCCGACGCGTCAACAAAAGCGCTATATTTACCAAAGCTTTATAGCGGAGAATGGTCTGGCACTATGTGTTTAACCGAATCACATGCTGGATCTGATTTAGGCATTATGCGAACTCAAGCTCTCCCTCTGGGCGACGGTAGTTATAGTATCAGTGGCAGTAAAATATTTATCACAGCTGGCGAGCACGACTTGACGTCCAATATCATTCACCTTGTTTTGGCCAAATTACCCGACGCGCCAGCTGGTAGCCGAGGTATTTCCTTGTTTTTAGTGCCCAAATTTCTAGTAAATACTGACGGAAGTTTAGGCTCAAGAAATAAATTGGGCTGTGGTTCCGTTGAACATAAGATGGGTATACACGCATCTGCTAGCTGTGTAATGAATTTCGACGGTGCTATTGGCTACTTAATCGGTGAACAAAACCGTGGTCTTGCTTGCATGTTCACGATGATGAACTACGAGCGACTCGCTATGGGTAGTCAGGGTCTTGGAGCTGCGGAGCGAGCGTATCAAAATGCGCTGAGTTATGCGAAGGAGCGTTTACAGGGGCGTATCACAACCGTCGATGGTAACAAAGCCGATCCTATTCTTGGTCATGCTGATGTTCGTCGAATGTTACTCAATGTGAAAGCAATCAATGAAGCAGGCCGAAGCTTTTCTGTGTATGTTGCCCATCTTTTAGATCAAGCAAAATTCAGTAGTGATCAGGTTGCCGCCGCCAAGGCAAATTTGCTGACACCAATTACCAAAGCATTCATGACGGATCGCGGTCTTGATGCCTGCATTACTGCACAACAAGTATTTGGCGGCCATGGTTATATCCAAGAGTGGGGCATGGAGCAATTAGTACGAGATGTACGAATAGCGCAAATTTACGAAGGTACTAATGGTATTCAGGCACTCGATTTTGCGGTACGCAAAGTCGCAGCTGATAACGGATCAGTTCTCAGAATACTGTTAGGGGATATTCAAGAGGAACTGACCAAAGCACCACAGCTAGCACTAAGTGCATTATTGGCCGACTACCAAATGATGCTTGATGAACTGTTGCTTGCATCAAGGCATGATATGCAATTATTGCCGATTGTAGCTTGTGATTTTCTCGACCTTACCGGCTACTTGTTATATGGATTTATGTGGCACCAAACGCTAAATGCCCTTGACTCTGCCAAGCATAGCGCTGAGTTCATAGAATCAAAACAACGAACGGCACAATACTATTTTGAGCGTATAATGCCCAAGGCTCAGGGGTTACTAGCAATTATTCGTCAGCCTTCCTCGGTTCTATTTGAAATGAAAAATGAGCTATTTTAAGTTTAATTGAAAAGTGGGTTTGCCCGGCCGATTGGTTTGTACAAATTATCGGCAAGGGCTTGTGTTTACAGTTCAATTGAGTATAATGCGCGGCCGGTCATTTTAAATGTCCGGTGCTCTGGTCAAACACTAGCTTATAGCTGGGTAGTGACCAAGCAATCACAGTGCCCCCGATTGGGGGGCAAACGTAATATGGTGCAGAGGCAATCTCCATTTAAATGGTAGGTAGCCCTTGTTTATTTTTGCTCTTTTGCTCTTTGAGGCTTTGGTTTATGAGTAATCAAAGGATTCGCATCCGTCTGAAAGCGTTCGATCACCGTTTGATCGATCAGTCAACTATGGAAATCGTTGACACAGCTAAGCGTACGGGCGCACAGGTTCGTGGTCCTATCCCACTTCCGACTCGCCAAGAACGTTTCACTATATTGATTTCTCCTCACGTCAATAAAGATGCACGTGATCAGTACGAAATCCGTACCCACAAGCGTCTAATCGACATCGTTGAACCAACAGAAAAAACTGTTGATGCTCTGATGCGTTTAGATTTGCCTGCTGGCGTTGACGTTCAAATCAGCCTGGGCTAATCAGACAGGTTTTTAGAGAGGTTTAGGATATGGCTATCGGTCTAATCGGTCGTAAAGTGGGCATGACTCGCATCTTCACTGAAGATGGCGTTTCTATCCCAGTAACCGTAATCGAAGCAACACCAAACCGCGTTACTGCCATCAAAACGCAAGACGTTCATGGCTATAGCGCATTGCAAGTGACTGCTGGCACAGTGAAGGCTAGCCGCCTGAACAAGCCAGATGCTGGTCAGTTTGCAAAAGCTGGTGTCGAAGCCGGTCGTGGTCTGTGGGAATTCCGCCTGCAAGACAACGAAGGTGCCGACATCGCTGTTGGTAGCGAGATTACTGTTGAAGTTTTCGCAGAGACGAAAAAAGTTGATGTGTCTGGCACATCAAAAGGTAAAGGATTCCAAGGTACTGTTAAGCGTTGGAATTTCCGTACTCAGGATATGACTCACGGTAACTCTTTATCTCACCGTGCACCAGGTTCAATTGGTCAAAACCAATCACCAGGTAAAGTATTCAAAGGTAAGAAAATGGCCGGACACATGGGTGCCGAGCGCGTAACAGTCCAATCTTTGGAAGTGGTACGTGTAGACGCAGCACGCAACATCCTGTTAGTGAAGGGCGCAGTCCCTGGTGCTATCGGTGGTGATGTGATTGTTAAACCTGCGGTCAAAGGCTAACGTCTAGAGGAGATGAGTGATGGAATTAGCATTAAGAGACGCTAACGGCGTTCTTGAAGTTTCCGAAGCTACCTTTGGACGTGAGTTCAACGAAGCATTGGTACATCAGGTTGTAGTTGCTTACGCAGCTGGTGCCCGTCAAGGTACACGTGCTCAACTGACACGTTCAGAAGTACGCGGTGGCGGCAAGAAGCCATGGCGCCAGAAGGGCACAGGTCGTGCTCGTGCTGGTACAATTCGCAGCCCAATTTGGCGCGGCGGTGGTGTGACATTTGCGGCGAAGCCACAAGATCACAGCCAAAAAGTTAACAGAAAGATGTATCGCGGCGCGATCATGAGCATTCTTTCTGAACTGGTTCGTCAAGAACGTTTAATCGTAGTTGAAAGCTTTGCTGTTGAAACTCCGAAAACGAAAGAATTGACAGCCAAGTTAAAAGCGATGGAACTGAAAGATGTTCTGATCGTTACTGACGAAGTTGACGAGAACCTGTTCTTATCAGCCCGTAACCTGTACAAGGTTGACGTGCGTGATGTTCACGGTATCGACCCAGTCAGCTTAATCGCCTTCGACAAAGTGTTAATGACTGCAGCTGCAGTTAAACAAATCGAGGAGATGCTAGCATGATCCGTGAAGAACGTTTACTGAAGGTTATTCTGGCTCCGCACGTCTCTGAAAAGAGCACGATTGCGGCAGAGACCAACAACACAGTCGTGTTCAAGGTATCCACTACCTCTACTAAAGCAGACATTAAAGCTGCCGTACAGAAACTGTTCGAAGTAGAAGTGGTTGGTGTTCGCACTGTTAACGTTAAGGGTAAGACCAAGCGCACTGGCGTGCGTACTGGCCAACGTAGCGATTGGAAAAAAGCTTACGTTACTCTTAAAGAAGGCAGCGAGCTCGATTTAGTTGGCGGCGCTGAGTAATAAGAGGAGTTAGGAAATGGCACTTGTTAAGTGTAAACCTACGTCACCAGGTCGTCGCCACGTTTTAAAAGTGGTCAACCCAGACCTGCACAAAGGCAGCCCTTACGCACCTTTGTTAGAAAAGAAAACTAAGACCGGTGGTCGTAACAACCATGGTCGTATTACGACACGTCACATCGGTGGTGGTCATAAACAACACTACCGTTTAGTTGACTTCAAGCGTAATAAAGACGGTATCCCAGCTAAAGTAGAGCGCTTGGAATACGATCCAAACCGTACTGCAAACATCGCTTTAGTGTTGTATGCAGATGGTGAGCGTCGTTACATCCTGGCTCCAAAAGGCTTAAAAGCAGGTGATACAGTGCAATCAGGTATGGATTCTCCGATCAAATCGGGTAACACCATGCCACTGCGCAATATCCCTGTGGGTCAAATCGTTCACAACATCGAACTGAAGCCTGCTAAAGGTGGCCAGTTAATGCGTTCAGCTGGCGCTTTTGCCCAGATACTGGCGCGTGACGGTGCTTATGTCACTCTGCGTTTACGCAGCGGTGAAATGCGCAAAGTCTTAGCTGATTGCCGTGCAACTATCGGTGAAGTTGGCAATGCTGAACACATGCTCCGTCAATACGGTAAAGCAGGTGCAATGCGCTGGCGCGGTGTTCGTCCTACCGTCCGTGGTGTCGTTATGAACCCGGTAGACCACCCACACGGTGGTGGTGAAGGTAAAACTTCTGGTGGCCGTCACCCGGTTACACCATGGGGCGTACCAACGAAGGGTTATAAAACCCGTTCGAACAAGCGTACAGACAAGTTCATTGTCCGTCGTCGTGACAAATAATTTAATGTGAGGAATTGCCATGCCACGTTCTCTCAAGAAAGGTCCATTTATCGACCTTCACTTGTTGAAGAAGGTAGAGAAAGCGTTGGAAAGCGGTGACAAGAAGCCAATTAAGACTTGGAGCCGTCGTTCAATGATCATTCCACAAATGATCGGTTTGACCATCGCTGTCCATAATGGTCGTCAACATGTACCAGTACTTGTCTCGGAAGAGATGGTCGGTCACAAGCTAGGTGAATTTTCACCTACTCGTACTTACCGTGGTCATGCAGCCGACAAAAAGGCCAAGAAACGCTAAGGGGTAAATAATGCAAGCATTAGCAAAACATAAATTTGCCCGTTCATCTGCACAAAAAGCTCGTCTGGTCGCTGACCAGATCCGTGGATTGGCAGTTGGAAAGGCGTTGGATGTTTTAACCTACAGCCCGAAAAAAGCGGCTGATTTGGTTAAAAAGGTTCTTTTATCAGCCATTGCGAACGCAGAACACAACGAAGGCGCCGATATCGACGCTTTAAAAGTGAAAACTGTGTTTGTTGACGAAGGTCCGTCGATGAAGCGGATCAAGCCACGTGCTAAAGGTCGTGCTGACCGTATCGTCAAGCGTACCAGTCACATTACAGTGATTGTTGCTGATAACTAGGAGTGAGAAATGGGACAGAAAGTACATCCTAATGGTATTCGCCTAGGTATCACTAAGCCTTGGAGCTCAACCTGGTACGCGAATACAAAAGACTTCCCGGATTTCCTGGTTGGTGACTTTAAAGTTCGTCAGTATCTGACAAAAGAACTGAAAGCAGCTTCTGTGAGCCGGATCGATATTGAACGCCCTGCGAAAAGCATCCGTGTGACTATTCACACTGCTCGTCCAGGTGTGATCATCGGTAAGAAAGGTGAAGACGTTGAGAAACTGCGCAAAGCTGTAGCGACTATCGCTGGCGTGCCTGCACAGATCAATATTTCTGAAATCCGTAAGCCGGAATTAGATGCCAAATTAGTTGCTGACTCAATCAGCAGCCAGCTGGAACGCCGTGTAATGTTCCGTCGCGCTATGAAGCGTGCGGTGCAGAACGCTATGCGTTTAGGCGCCAAAGGTATCAAAGTTCAGGTCGCTGGCCGTTTAGGCGGCGCTGAAATCGCTCGTGATGAGTGGTATCGTGAAGGCCGTGTGCCACTGCACACTCTGCGTGCTGACATCGACTACTCAACATCAGAAGCTTTGACTACTTACGGTATCATTGGTGTTAAGGTTTGGATCTTCAAAGGCGAGATCCTGGGTGGTTTACCACTGGCCAACAACAATAACGCCAACAACGACAAACAGCCTAAGGCGCCGAAAAAACCGGCTCCACGCAAGGCTAAGTAGGAGTATTGAGCGATGTTGCAACCAAAACGTACTAAATTTCGTAAAGTGCACAAAGGCCGTAACCGTGGTTTAGCCCATGTTGGCGACAAGGTTAGCTTCGGTACTTACGCACTGAAATCAGTAGAACGTGGTCAAATGACTTCACGTCAAATCGAATCAGCACGTCGTGCCATGACTCGTGCCGTTAAGCGTGTTGGTAAAATCTGGATCCGTGTGTTCCCAGACAAACCAATGACGCAAAAGCCACTCGAAGTTCGTATGGGTAGTGGTAAAGGTAGCGTGGAATACTGGGTTTGCCAGATTAAACCTGGCAAGGTCCTGTATGAGATGGACGGTGTGTCGGAAGAATTAGCACGTCATGCGTTTACGCTGGCTGCTGCCAAACTTCCATTTAAGACAACCTTTGTAACGCGGACGGTATTGTGATGAAAGCAAGCGAACTGAAAGCAAAAAGCGTAGAAGAGTTAAAAGCTGAATTGTTGGGCCTGTTACGTGAGCAATTTAATATGCGCATGCAAGCAGCGACCGGCCAGCTGGCTCAGACTCATTTGCTGAAAACGGTGCGTCGCGATATCGCACGTGTGAAGACCATCTTAACCGAGAAGGCAGGTGTATAATGAGCGAAAAAAACACCCGTACGCTGCAAGGTAAAGTAGTGAGCAACAAGATGGATAAATCTATCGTTGTTGCCATTGAGCGTCACGTGAAGCACCCAATCTACGGGAAATTCATTACGCGCACTACCAAGTTGCATGTACATGATGAAACTAACCAGTGCAACGAAGGCGACATCGTGACTATTCGCGAATGTCGTCCTTTGTCTAAGATGAAATCTTGGACTTTAGTTGCAGTAGTTGGTTCTGCGTCTTAATTCTTCGGGATTGGGATGAGAAAAGGCGGCCCTTTTTGGGCCGCTTTTATTTTGAGCTACCACTTTTCAATAAGTGCTGTTATAATCACGCGCCCTTTTGTATCAGGGGTAGTTTAAATAAAAAGCATGGTAATCCTTCGGGATTACTCGTAGTGGAATAGCGGAGCACTAAGATGATCCAAATGCAATCTATGCTGGAAGTCGCAGACAACAGCGGCGCGCGCAGCGTAATGTGTATTAAGGTCTTAGGTGGTTCGCATCGCCGTTATGCAGCAATTGGGGACGTTATCAAGATCACCGTTAAGGAAGCAATTCCTCGCGGTAAGGTCAAAAAAGGTGACGTTCTGAATGCTGTGGTGGTGCGTACACGCAAAGGCGTACGCCGTCAGGACGGTTCTTTGATCCGTTTTGATCGCAATGCAGCTGTGTTGTTAAACAACAAGCTGGAACCGATCGGCACACGTATTTTTGGACCTGTTACCCGTGAACTTCGTGGAGATAAATTCATGAAGATCGTTTCTCTGGCCCCAGAAGTACTGTAAGGAGTCACCATGGCTAGCAAAATCCGTCGTGATGACGAGGTTGTTGTCCTTGCTGGTAAGGACAAAGGTAAGCGCGGTACAGTTTCTAAAGTTTTAGTTGCTGAAGATCGTGTTTATGTGACCGGCGTGAACCTGGTTAAAAAACATCAGAAGCCTGTACCGGTTCTGAATACGCCAGGCGGTATCGTCGAGAAAGAAGCCTCGATTCATGTATCAAACGTAGCGATTTTCAACCCTGCCACTGGCAAGGCTGATCGCGTTGGTTTCCGCTTTGAAGATGGCAAGAAAGTTCGCTTCTTCAAATCGAATAATGAAAAAATCTAAATAGCTATTGGAGTAATACGATGGCGAAACTGCATGAAATTTATAAAGACACAGTAGTTCCTGAGCTGTTTAAACAGTTCGGCTACACTAGCGTCATGCAAGTCCCTCGGATTGTGAAAATCACACTCAACATGGGTGTGGGTGAAGCTGTTGCTGATAAAAAAGTTTTGGATAACGCTGTAGCAGATTTAACTGCTATCTCTGGCCAAAAGCCATTGGTTACTAAAGCTCGTAAATCAGTAGCTGGTTTCAAGATCCGTGAAGGCTACCCTATTGGTGCTAAAGTGACCCTGCGTGGCGAGCGTATGTGGGATTTCCTCGAGCGTTTAGTGTCTATCGCTATTCCTCGTATCCGTGATTTTCGCGGTGTGAATCCTAAATCGTTCGACGGTCGTGGTAACTACAGCATGGGCGTTCGTGAGCAAATCATTTTCCCTGAAATCGAATACGATAAAGTTGATGCGGTACGTGGTTTAGATATCACTATCACGACAACAGCTCGTACTGATGACGAAGGGCGTGCATTACTTGCCGCGTTTAACTTCCCATTCAAGAAATAAGGTGTAGGGTCATGGCAAAACAATCAATGAAAGCACGTGAAGCAAAGCGTGCAGTACTGGTAGCCAAATACGCTGAGCAACGTCATGCACTTAAGGACGCTATTGCTAACCCGGCAACTTCTGATGAAGACCGTTGGGCAGCAGTTCTGAAGTTACAGTCGTTGCCGCGTGATTCAAGCCCTGCTCGTCAACGTAATCGTTGTCGTGTAACAGGTCGTCCTCACGGTTACCTTCGCAAGTTCGGCATGAGCCGGATCAAGGTACGTGAAGCAGCGATGCGCGGTGAAATTCCTGGCCTTCGTAAGGCTAGCTGGTAAGAATCACGGGAGTAACAGCTATGAGCATGCAAGATCCAGTAGCGGATATGTTTACTCGCATCCGCAACGGCCAAGCTGCCAAAAAGATTGCGGTTAAGATGCCATCTTCGAAAATGAAGATTGCTATCGCGAAAGTGTTAAAAGACGAAGGTTACATCGAAGATTTCGCTGTGTCTGCTGACGTAAAAGCAGAGCTGGAAGTTACTTTAAAGTATTTCCAGGGCAAATCAGTTATTGAGACTATCGATCGTGTTAGCCGGCCTGGTCTGCGTATCTATAAGAAACGTGGCGAATTACCAAAAGTAATGGGCGGTTTAGGTGTGGCAATTATTTCTACATCTAAAGGGTTAATGACTGACCGCGCAGCGCGCAAGGTTGGTATCGGTGGCGAAATCATCGGCTACGTAGCGTAACGGAGGTAGTAATCTATGTCTCGTGTTGCTAAAGCCCCAATCGCCGTCCCAGCAGGTGTGACTATCACACTAACTGGTCAGAACGTCGTGGTAAAGGGTAAAAACGGCGAGTTAACGTTAAACGTTAACCCTGCAGTTGAAATCGTTGTTGATGGTAATGTTGTTCGTACCAATCCACGTGACGGTTTTGACAATGCAGACGCACAAGCGGGTACCGCTCGCGCGTTGATCAACAACTTAGTAACAGGTGTAGCTGAAGGCTATACCCGCAAACTTGAGTTAGTTGGTGTTGGTTACCGTGCAAAAGCTGAAGGTAAAGTTTTAAACCTGAGCCTTGGTTTTTCTCACCCGGTAGTGTTCGAGGTACCAAACGGTATCACGATCGAAACCCCTTCTCAGACAGAAGTGTTGGTGAAAGGTGCTGACAAACAATTAGTTGGTCAAGTCGCTGCAAACATCCGCGCGTATCGCAAACCAGAGCCTTATAAAGGTAAAGGTGTTCGTTACGCTAATGAAAACGTGCGTCGTAAAGAAGCGAAGAAAAAGTAGGGTAGGACGATGGATAAGAAACTTGCTCGTCTGCGCCGCGCTAAACGCGTTCGCAGAAATATTATCGAACAAGGTGCGAATCGCTTGGTTGTACACCGTACGCCACGTCACATCTATGCCCAGCTTATCGCACCAAATGCTGAAGTGATTGCTGCTGCGTCTACCGTTGAAGCTTCAATCCGTGAATCGTTGAAGTACACTGGTAACGTCGACGCTGCTAAAGCTATTGGTAAGGCGATTGCTGAACGTGCATTGGCTAAAGGCGTACTGAAAGTTGCCTTTGACCGCAGCGGTTTCCAGTATCATGGTCGTGTGCAGGCGTTAGCCGACGCGGCGCGTGAAGCCGGTCTTCAATTCTAGGAGTAGATCATGGCTAACGTAGAAGCAAAACAACAATCTGACTTGCAAGAGAAGCTGGTTGCTGTGAATCGTGTGTCTAAAGTTGTTAAGGGTGGCCGGATTTTCTCGTTCACTGCACTGACAGTTGTAGGCGACGGTACCGGCCGTGTTGGCTTCGGTTACGGTAAAGCACGCGAAGTTCCTGCTGCTATTCAAAAAGCAATGGAAAAAGCGCGCCGTAACATGACTCAAGTTGAGTTAAACGGTAACACCCTTCATCACCCGGTTAAAGGTGTACACGCTGGTTCCAACGTGTATATGCAACCGGCATCTGAAGGTACTGGTATTATTGCCGGTGGTGCAATGCGCGCCGTGTTAGAAGTAGCTGGCGTACAAAACGTACTGTCAAAGTGCTACGGCTCAACTAACCCGATCAACGTGGTTCGCGCCACTATCAACGCTCTGTCTGCGATTAAATCGCCAGCACAGGTAGCCGCTAAGCGTGGCTTACGCGTTGACGACATTCTGGGGTAATTTGCCATGGCTCAAAAAACAGTAACAGTAACCCAAGTTAAGTCCAGCATCGGTCGTTTACCGAAGCATAGAGCGACTTTAGTTGGTTTAGGCTTACGCCGTATCGGTCACACTGTCACACTGGAAGATACACCTTCAGTGCGCGGTATGATCAACACTGTGTATTACATGGTTAAAGTGGAGGAGTAAGCGATGTTATTAAATACACTTTCTCCGGCTCCTGGCTCGAAAAAAGAGAAGCGCCGTGTAGGTCGTGGTATCGGTTCTGGCTTAGGTAAGACTGGTGGCCGCGGTCATAAAGGTCTGAAATCACGCTCTGGCGGTAAAGTACGTCCAGGTTTTGAAGGCGGTCAAATGCCTTTAAAACAGCGTCTGCCTAAGTTTGGTTTTACATCGCTTAAAGGCTTAGTGTCTGCTGAAGTGCGTTTGCACGAACTTGCACTGGTTATTGGCGATGTAGCCGATTTGACAACACTGGCTGAAGCGAACGTGATCACTCGCAACATTAAGTTTGCAAAGGTTGTACTGTCTGGTGAGTTAACTCGCCCGATTACAGTCAAAGGCCTTCGCGTTACTAAAGGTGCGCGTGCTGCGATCGAAGCTGCTGGCGGCAAAGTCGAAGAATAAAAAGGATAGTACGCGATGGCTAGACCAGGTCAGGACTCAAAAAGTGCAAAAGGCGGTTTCAGCGAGCTGAAAACACGTCTGTTATTTGTACTGATGGCCATAATCGTTTTTCGATTAGGCTCATTTGTGCCAATTCCTGGAATTGACGCCACCGTGCTTGCTCAATTATTCGAACAGCAAAAAGGTACCATCGTTGAAATGTTTAACATGTTCAGCGGTGGTGCTCTTGAGCGTGCATCTGTGTTTGCGCTTGGAATTATGCCCTACATTTCAGCTTCAATTATTGTTCAGCTATTAACGGTTATGCATCCGAAAATGGCTGAATTGAAGAAGGAAGGTGAGGCAGGTAAGCGAAAAATTAACCAGTATACACGTTACGGTACTCTAGGTTTAGCATTGGTCCAGGCGGCAAGTATTGCCACTGGTCTGCCAAATATGATGCCAGGGCTGGTGATTAATCCAGGTTTTGGTTTCTACTTTACTGCAGTCGTTAGTCTTGTCACCGGGACCATGTTTTTGATGTGGTTAGGTGAACAGATTACTGAACGTGGTATTGGGAATGGTATATCGTTGCTGATCTTTGTCGGTATCGTTGCTGGCTTCCCGTCGGCTGTAGGCCAGACGATTGAGATGGCACGTCAAGGCGATCTGCACTTTTTATTATTGTTGTTTATAGTGGCGATTGTTGTTGTAGTAACTTGGTTCGTAGTGTTTTTCGAACGTGGCCAGCGCCGAATTGTGGTAAACTATGCAAAACGTCAGCAAGGCCGTCAGGTGTTTGCTGCGCAGAGCAGTCATTTACCCTTGAAGGTGAACATGGCCGGAGTTATACCTCCGATCTTCGCTTCAAGCATCATTCTGTTTCCAGGGACAATTGCAACATGGTTTGGCTCAGGTGAGGGTATGATCGCAAACTTCTTTCAGGAGTTAGCTTTAAACCTGTCTCAGGGACAACCGCTGTACATTATTCTATATGCGTCAGCGATTATTTTCTTCTGTTTCTTTTACACTGCGTTGGTATTTAACCCGCGTGAAACAGCAGATAACCTGAAAAAATCTGGTGCATTTATTCCAGGCATACGTCCGGGTGAACAGACATCAAAATACATTGATAAAGTAATGACACGCCTGACCTTAGCCGGCGCGGCGTATATCACCTTTATCTGTTTGGTTCCTGAGTTCATGATGGTTGCACTGAATGTGCAATTCTACTTCGGTGGTACATCTTTATTGATTATCGTAGTAGTAATCATGGACTTTATGGCACAGGTACAGACTCATCTGATGTCTCATCAATATGATTCTGTGCTCAAAAAGGCAAATCTTAAGGGCTTCGGTCGTTAAGGTAATTTTGCGGAGTTAAGTCATGAAAGTACGTGCTTCCGTTAAGAAGATCTGCCGTAACTGTAAAGTTATCAAGCGCAACAACGTTGTGCGGGTAATTTGCGTAGAGCCAAAGCATAAACAACGCCAAGGCTAATCAGCAGAAAATATTAAGAAAGGGCTAGACTATAGAGTTTAGCCCCGACTTATTGTTGCAATATGGCCGCCGTTTGAGTATCCTTACGGGCTTTTCAAATCGGCACCCTTTTAATCTTTTATAGGAGAACGTTAGTGGCCCGTATCGCTGGCATTAACATCCCCGATAATAAACATGCAGTCATTTCATTGACTTATGTTTTTGGTATCGGTAAAACCCGCTCAAAGGCAATCCTTTCTGCAGTGGGTATCGAAGAAAACCGTAAAATCTCTACGTTATCAGACGCTGAGTTGGATTCTCTTCGTGAAGAAGTTGCTAAGTACACCGTTGAAGGTGACTTACGCCGTGAAGTAACATTAAATATTAAGCGTTTAATGGACCTGGGTTGCTACCGTGGCCTGCGCCATCGTCGTAGTCTGCCGGTTCGTGGTCAGCGCACTAAAACAAATGCGCGTACCCGCAAGGGCCCACGTAAAGCGATTAAGAAATAAGGTGATTCAACATGGCTAAAGCACCAGTTCGTACTCGTAAACGGGTAAAAAAGCAAGTTTCTGACGGTATGGCTCATATCCATGCGTCTTTCAACAATACCATTGTCACGATCACTGACCGCCAAGGTAATGCTCTGTGTTGGGCAACTGCCGGTGGTTCAGGTTTCCGTGGGTCGCGTAAGTCTACGCCGTTCGCTGCACAGGTTGCTGCTGAGCGCGCAGGTACTGCTGCGTTAGAATATGGTCTGAAGAATCTTGAAGTGTTTGTTAATGGTCCTGGTCCTGGCCGTGAATCAGCCATTCGTGCGCTGAACGCTGCTGGTTACCGCATCACAAACATCACCGACGTGACGCCGATTCCACATAATGGTTGTCGTCCACCGAAAAAACGTCGCGTGTAACAAGCGCTTCTAGGATTATTGGAGAAAGAAGATGGCAAGATATTTGGGTCCTAAGCTCAAACTGAGTCGTCGCGAAGGAACAGACTTGTTCCTTAAAAGCGGCGTCCGAGCAATTGATTCAAAGTGTAATTTAGCAACTGCTCCTGGTCAGCACGGCGCTCGTCGCGGTCGTTTATCAGATTACGGTTTGCAATTACGCGAAAAACAGAAAGTACGTCGTATTTATGGCGTTCTTGAAAAGCAGTTCCGTAATTTATACAAAGAAGCTGCTCGTTTGAAAGGCAACACTGGCGAGAACTTGCTCCAGTTACTGGAGTCGCGTTTAGATAACGTGGTTTATCGCATGGGTCTTGCTAGCACACGTGCTGAAGCACGTCAGTTAGTAAGCCACAAAGCTATTCTGCTTGATGGTAAAGTTGTGAACATTCCTTCTTATGCTGTTGCTCCAGAACAAGTTATTGCAGTTCGTGAAAAAGCGAAGAAGCAAGCACGTATTGTTGCTGCTTTGGAAGTTGCTGAACAACGCGAAAAGCCGACTTGGATTGAAGTAGACACGAAGAAAATGGAAGGTGTTTTCAAACGTCATCCAGAGCGTTCTGACTTGTCAGCTGACATCAACGAACAGTTAATCGTCGAACTTTACTCTAAGTAGTAAGGCATTTTCTTAAGAGAGGATACAATGCAGGGTTCTGTCACCGAATTCCTTAAGCCGAGATTAGTTGGTATCGAAAAAATCAACCCAACTCGTGCCAAAGTTACTTTGGAACCACTTGAGCGCGGTTTCGGGCATACCTTGGGCAACGCGTTACGTCGCATCCTTTTATCGTCAATGCCAGGTTGTGCAGTGACGGAAGTGGAAATCGACGGCGTGCTTCATGAGTACAGCGCCAAAGAAGGCGTGCAAGAAGATATCATCGATATCCTTTTGAACCTGAAAGGCTTAGCCGTTCGTTTGGAAGACAAAGATGAAGTCACACTGACTTTAACGAAGAAAGGTGCTGGCCCTGTAACAGCTGGTGATATCCAGCGTGGCGACGGTGTAGTCATCGTTAACCCTGAGCACGTTATTTGCAACTTGACTGGCGAAACTGAATTCAGTATGCGCCTGAAAGTTGAACGTGGTCGTGGTTATGTGCCTGCATCAGCCCGTGTCTCCTCTGAAGATGACGAACGTCCAATCGGTCGTTTGTTACTTGATGCGTCTTTCAGTCCTGTTGAGCGTATAGCTTATTCAGTTGAAGCTGCACGGGTTGAACAACGTACTGACCTGGACAAATTGGTTATCGACATGGAAACCAACGGCACTGTAGAGCCGGAGGAAGCCATTCGTCGCGCCGCAACGATTTTAGCTGAACAGCTGGAATTCTTTGTTGAATTGCGTGACAAGAGTGAGCCTGAAAAACGCGAAGAGAAGCCGGAGTTTGATCCGATTCTATTGCGTCCGGTTGATGACCTTGAACTAACGGTTCGTTCTGCCAACTGCTTAAAAGCAGAACAGATTCAGTATATCGGTGATCTGGTGCAACGTACCGAAGTTGAGCTTCTGAAGACGCCTAACTTAGGTAAAAAGTCACTTACCGAAATTAAAGACGTGTTGGCGTCACGCGGTTTGTCCTTAGGCATGCGCCTGGAAAACTGGCCGCCAGCTAGTTTGGTAAACAAAGACTAACCAGATACCAGTTCCTGGTTTAGTGAGAAGGAATAGATCATGCGCCATCGCAAGAGTGGTCGTCAGTTAAACCGGAACAGTAGCCACCGTCAGGCAATGTTCCGCAATATGGCAAGCTCATTGGTGAAGCACGAAATCATCAAAACGACTTTGCCAAAGGCAAAAGAGTTACGTCGGGTAATCGAACCTCTGATTACTCTGGCAAAAAATGATAGCGTTGCAAACCGCCGTTTAGCTTTTGCTCGTACTCGTGATAAAGAAGTTGTTGGTTTATTGTTCAACGTGTTAGGCCCGCGTTATAACGCGCGGCCAGGTGGTTACACTCGTATTCTTAAGTGTGGCTTCCGTGCCGGTGACAACGCTCCAATGGCTTATATTGAGTTAGTTGATCGCCCAGAAATGGGTGTAGCGCTGCCAGTAGAAGAAACTGCAGCTGAGTAATCAGCTCAAAAATAAAAATGCCGGCATAAGCCGGCTTTTTTTTGCCCCGAGAATCTCGAAAACCGGTCAGGTTAAAAGAGACCAGTATCTGCCTATCAGAAATAAAGAGCGCAAGAATGGCAAGAAGAGACTTGTGAACGTGGGTTTAGAACAAATCGAGACTCGTTCACTTTACCCTATTTATACAACTCTATTTTACCCATTCGCTGAGCGTTTTCTTGTAGGTTTGTCCGATTGGAATGGTCATTTTCTCCAGCAGTAGATGCGCGGACTCAACGGCCTTAATCTTCGCCTTGGCAACGATAAAAGATTTATGATTACGGATGAATTGCTCAGTGGGAAGCAGCTTTTCAAATCCGGAGATAGTTTGTTGGGTGATTAATTTATCATTCTCAAAATGCAAAATGCAGTAGTTACCAAGGGCTTCGATATAGACAATATCGGTTAGAAAAACTTGATGCTGTTTTTTGTCACCTTTGACAAAAATGGCTTGGGGCTCAAGATTTGCTGACTTTGCTGCTGGAACTAACTGGCTGGCCGCGGCAGCGCAGGGCGCAGTGACTTTATTCACCGCCATGATAAATCGGCCCAAGCTAAAGGGTTTGAACAAATAATCGCAGACGTTTAATTCATAACCGGTGATCGCGTACTCCTGATGGGCGGACGTGACAATGACGGCTGGTGGCTGCTTTAAAGTCCGCAAAAATTCAAAACCATTCAGTTTTGGCATCTTGATGTCGAGAAAAATCAGATCAACCGGATTGCTATGGAGATATTCCAACGCGGCCAGAGCATGGTAGCTGTTGTTCACTAATTCCAAATTGGAGATTTCGGCGCAATAGTCCTCAATGATTCGATGTGCGATGGGTTCGTCGTCGATGATCATATAGCGAATCGGCATACTGGTTAGTGCTCCTTTGCTTTTTGATTTGTCAGGATCAGAGCTAGTGTCAGTGTTGCGCTGTAACAGTTCTCCGTTTGCCTGATTTGTAGCTGATGCCGATCCGGGTAGTGCAGTGCCAGGCGTTTACGCAGATTTGCTAAACCAATGCCGGGATGACTTGTTGTTTCTGCCGGGTCAAAATTATTGACGACGCTAAAAATCAGTTGCTGGCGATTCGCGTAGAGGTCAATTTTCACAAAGGCGTTATCGAGCGTCTTTTCCACGCCATGTTTATAGGCATTTTCCAGCAAGTTGATAAACAATAACGGCGGCAGCTGCAGCTGTGCTTCTTGTGGAACATCCTGCTGCAAGTCGACATTGAATATCACTTGCACTTGTTTGCTAAAACGCACTTGCTGTAACCCGATGAAATTATTTAAATACTCGATTTCCTGTTGCACGCTGACGCTATCCCGCTGCCCTTGGTATATGGTGTAGCGCATCATATCGGCTAAACGTAATATCAAGTCTGGCGTTTGGTCTGATTTCTCGCGCGCTAGGCCATAAAGATTGTTCAGCGTATTAAAGAAAAAGTGCGGGTTGATCTGGCTCTTTAACAATATTAACTCGGTGTTGGTGCGTTCGTTGCGTAGCTGCTGATTTAATTTCCACAACTGGATGATCCAACTGAGCAGCATATGGCTGAATAACAGCCAAAAGAGCATTCTTAATTGAAAATGCGGGCCGTAGGGGTCGCTCTGGTCCATCGTCAGACTGATGAGCAATATCAACAGCAAAAAAATCGAATACAACAGGTAGAATTTACGCTGCTGCTGGTCAATCAGCTCAGTGGCCACCGGCATTTTCTGAGCCACGTAATTGACAATATAAAACAGCAGCACTGCATAGGCGAGTATCGCAGCACTGTTATAAAGCAGCCGATACTGCGGCATATGTTCCAATACCATCAACAAACAGCTCGCCAGCACCAGTGTTTGCGCGGTGTTGAATAGCGGTATGCTGATCTTTGCCCTGGTCTGTTTCTGCGCATAGTTCTGGGTCTGGGCATTGCGACGCCGGATGATGTTAACCGCAATTAACACTGCAAACAGGCCGTAGGCAAAGGCGATATAGGCTATGGATACCAGGTAAATATCCAGCCCGGTACTGTTGTAAAAGCTTACCAGCAGACTACAAATGACCAGAGCGGTCAGCAGCACCATAAGAGCGATTTGAGGCGGACGCCTTGTAAGAAAGGTTAGCAATTCTGAAACTCCAGCCCGCTTCAATACCCGTCATTTTTGAAGATGTGGGGTTGTCTGCGTGCTCTCGCTGGTGCGCCAGTCTCGCTCACTTGCCGCGGTTTCACCGTGGCCATTCCGCATCTTCATTGATTTTGGGTATATCTCACTGAAAATGCGAGACTACGCGTTTTAGCGATGGTTTTCCATGCTGTCGTTTATATTCATGCGCAACAGCGTTATTTCGAGGATAAACCCCACCAAATAGCGGATCAACGTGAACACAGTGGATTTTTGCTGGTTGAGCATCGACCTAACGCGGTTGGTCATAGTCACTGGCTGAGCTATGGCTATCGCCGGTTCATCGGTGATAAATACCGAGCTCCCAAGTTGATCATCATGGAATTCACATGACGCACGCTCACCATCTGCTTATTCAACAGGTTTGTAAGTCGTATTCGGGCAAGCAAAACGCGCTGGATAATATCAGTCTCGAGCTTCGCAACGGTATGTTTGGTTTGCTCGGCCCAAACGGCGCGGGCAAGTCGTCACTGATGCGCAGTATTGCCACCTTGCAGTCCATCGATAGCGGCAGCATTTTATTTAATGGTAAAGATGTTAGCAAAGAGCCGGATAGCATCAGGCGTGTATTGGGTTATTTGCCACAGGAGTTTGGCGTTTACCCCAAGGTGTCGGCAGAAAAATTGTTGCACTATTTGGCTGTTCTAAAAGGCGTCCGCGACAGTCGACAGCGCCAACGGCAGATTGACCACCTGCTGGATCGCACCAATCTAAGCCAATATCGCCATCAGGCCGTCGCCGAATATTCCGGTGGCATGCGCCAGCGTTTTGGTATTGCGCAGGCGTTGTTGGCCGATCCGAAGATCCTGATTGTGGATGAGCCAACGGCGGGTCTTGATCCACAGGAATGCCACAGCTTGCATCATTTGTTATGTGATATTGCCCAGTCGATGATTATCATTTTCTCGACCCATATTGTGAGAGACATTCAGGATCTGTGCAGCAATATGGCGGTGCTTGAACGTGGCAAAGTACGATTTGCCGGAGCGCCGAAGACACTGATTGAACCTCTAGCTCACCAGCTGTGGCAAGCCGACATTTCACCGCAGCAGATCCCGACGTTCCAGCAATAATTCTCGCTGTTATCCAGCCGCTTTATTGGTGGCCGTTGTCAGGTGCGTGTTGTGGCCCCGCAGGCGCCAGCCCCCGGTTTTATTCAGGCCGCAGCTGATTTGCAAGACGGTTATTTCTACCTGTTGCAACAGCATCAACAACCAAGCTCACATCTTCAGCAACCACAACTGGCTTAAGGACGCGACAACATGTCATCACTTCTTGGATTTGAATTCTATTTTGTGCTGAAGCAGCGTGTGCTTATCGTTTTATCGCTCCTGGCACTTGGTTATGGTTATCTCATCAATAGCCAGCCGATCGGCGAAGGGATGTCGCAACTGGCGCTAAATTCGCCTTATCGCATAAGTTATTTTTTAATTCTGGTGTCGATCTTGTTGGCGTTTGTGGTGGCATTGTTAGCCATCAGCGTGCTGCTGAAGGACCAGGATCACCAATTTGACAATATTATTGGACCTTTGATCAATCGTTCGCTGTTAGTAAGCCGTTGGCTCACGATTGTGGTGTCGTCAGCGCTGATTTCGTTTTGTCTGATGTTGGGGATGCTGGCAGCGCTGCTGCTAGCTGATGCTGATCCGGCGATGGTTCAGCCGTTCAACATCAGCGATTTTGCTTGGCCCTGGCTGGTGGTGGTATTGCCGAACACGTTGCTGCTCAGCGCTTTGCTGATAACGGTGACCACGCGCTGGCGCAACGCCAAAATCAGCTATTGCTGTAGTCTGCTATGGGTCGCTCTGGCCGCGACAGCACTGATCGTGATCAAGGCGCCAATCAGCGGCGAGTCAATATTGTCGACATCCGGCTGGACGCGATTTTTTGCGGTTGTGGATCCCTTTGCCGCCAGTGCTTTTTTTGAGCAGACCCAGTTTTGGCTGCCACAGCAGAAAAATCAGCAGTGGTTTCAACTCAGTGGGTCGATGCTGCTCAACAGGCTTTGGGTCGGTGCCCTCACCTTGCTGTTATTTGGTTATTTATGGCGTAGCGCTAAAGAATCTCAACTATCTCAGTGCCGATCCCTGATTGCAGATAAACACGCAGTCAAACCAACTGCCACGGCGCCTGCGTTTAGGGCCGTGCTGAAGCCAGCAACGGCGCCACAAAAGCACTCAACCACGCGCTACTGGTTGAGTGCACTGATCCAGCAAGTCGCTTTTGATAGCGTGCAACTATTGGCGAATTGGCCGATCCGAATTTTACTGCTGCTCTGGTGGGGCATGGTGCTGATTGGCATCCTGATGGCGGCCGGCGTCTTTAGTAGTGATGAATTTTCAGGTAAATACATCAGTAGCGCGAGTCTCATCCGGCAGGCTGGTGAGGCATTTAGTCTGTTCGCCCAAGCGCTGTTAGTGCTGGTTATTGCCCAAAGCATCTGGCAGGATCGTGAACTGAAGGTCGCGGAATTGATGCTAGCGACACCGGTGCCTTCCAGCACCAGCTACCTCGCCAAATTGATCAGCAGCTTGACCATGCCGCTTGTCATGTTGCTGTTAATGCTGGGCTCTTGCCTGCTGTATCAGCTAGTATCCAGTGACGTCACTGACTCAGGCATTACCTGGTATTTGTATGCCGTCAGTAGCTATTATTTTCTGCTGCCGACCCTGTACCAGGCAGTGCTGATATTTTTTATCCTGACGCTGATCGCGCAAACAACCGCCGCCAACAAGTATCTGGCGATAGCGGTTTGTGCTGCTATGCTGGTAAGCTTGGGTCAGTTGCAGGCTGCCATGGGAATGGCTTCCCCTCTATGGCAACTGAATCAGTTTCCTGATTTAAGCCGTGACTACTCGGCGTTTGCCGGTTTTGCAGGTCATCTTGAGCAATTTAATTTGCTGGCGCTGTATTGGGGAGGACTGGCTTTGGCCATCGCGATATTTACCCTGAGATGGTGGTTACGTCAGGAGCGGCTGGTACATACCACCGCGCTGGCAACCAAGGCTGGTTTTAGTTTTTTGTGCGCATTCGTGTTAGTGGCAGCCTGGTTGCAGTGGACGTTGCCGACACAGCTAAACTCAGTCGATGAGCAATTTGCAGCGAGAGCCGACTACGAAAAAAGCTATCGCGCTTTGGCGACCTTGCCACATCCTGAATTTAACCGTACTTCGATTACGCTGGATATCTACCCGGAGCAGCGGCTGGTTCATATTCAATCGCATAACCAGATCACCAATCATTCTGGGCAACCGATTAGCAGTATCTTAGTGACCACCAAGCAGCCGCTACAAAATATCAGCGTTGAAACCGGCCGCATCGCAGAGCAGCGATCAGCGGTACTCTGGCACACCTATCGCATCGAACTTGCTCAGCCAATGCAGCCAGGTGCAAGGTTAAGGTTTGATTACAGCTTGCACATGCGTTCACAAGCTTTTGCCGTCGATCGCAGCATTGTGGAAAACGGCATGTACTTTCATCAAGCTGAGTTTGAGCCACTGTTGGGCTATGCGGCGATGCTGGAGATTGACGATAGTTTTAGCCGTAAGGATTATGGCTTAGCGGAAAAACCTTCAGTGATGCCAAGCCTCACGACCCAAAAACGCACTTTTTCCGCGACCTTATCGACCACTAAATTGCAAACCGCGCTGACATCGGGTGAGTTAGTGCAGCAATGGCAACAGGGCGGGCGATCTTACTATCAGTATGTTATGCCACAGACTATTTACCCTGTGGTCGGCTATTTCAGTGCGGAATTCGAAACCCATCATATTAGTGCTAACGGCATTCCAGTCACTATCTACTACCACCCTCAGCACCAACGCAATGTTGCTGAAATAGCCAAAGCAGCCACATTCACCATGCAATATATGCAAAAACATTTTGGCGAATACGCCTACCCATCGCTCAGATTAATCGAGGTGCCGCAATACCATCCGTTTGGTGGCCGTGCATCCGCTGGAATTGTTGCGCTGAATGAAACATTGTTTCTACAGGATTATCAGGATGGTGCCGCTATCAATAATGTCGCACGCAATACCATCCATGAAGTCGCGCACCAATGGTTTGGCGAAAAACTAACACCGAAAATGGCCCGCGGGGAAAAAGTGTTAACTGAGTCGATTGCCAAAGCGATTGAGGCGACTGTGTTGGGGCAGATGTATGGCGAAGCAATGCAGGAGAGCCTGATGGCATACAACTTACGTCGTAATCAAAGTGGTCGTGCGTTTGCCAATCAAGCCGAACCCTCGCTGCTGAACGTGGATCAGCAAGAGTACATCGCTTATGGTAAAGGGCCGATAGTCTTGCAAGCGCTGCAACAACACCTTGGCGATGACGCTTATTATGAGGTGTTAAGAAATTTCATCGAACAGCATCAGCACGATATGCAAGCCACCTTACCCGAGCTGGTAACACGGTTTGCTGAGCAAAGTCCTTCACCCGATTCTGTTTATCGCATATTTAACGAATCGGGTCTGGCAGAACAAGCATTGACCACAAGCAGATCTGACGAGTAAAGATGCTACGGATGATTTATATATAGCTATATAAAGTGCAGTTGAGTAAATGTGTTTATTGTTCGTCGGAGGTGAAGCACTGTTCCTGTCAAGCCGTCGGAACATTCATTCAGCCTCATTTGTTGATCGTTCTACTAAGAAGCGAAAGTTGAATTGCAGTTATTTACAAACAAGACAGTAAAATTTTGTGAATGCAGCCCTTAGGAACGGATTAGCTGAGTAATTTGTAGCTCATTGGATCGTCTGGATCCTGAGAAGGATCCTCTTTCTGGCAGATATAGCACATAAAAACAGCATAATATTGTGATTTGGTGAAAATATAGGCGGTCAGTCATCATTCTGTAAAAAAGATCTTGCGACCTGTTTGGATCTCTCTATAATGCGCCTCATCGACAGCGACGACGGATTCGAAAACGAATAAGTCAAACGCTAAAGATTCTGAAAGTGGTTGATAAACAACGGCTTTCGGCGTTAAGAAAAACGCCACGCTCTTTAACAATTAGCAATCAATCATCTGTGTGGGCACTCGTAAAAGAAGATTCGCAAAACGAATTAACTGAGTATGAGTGACCAGATAGTAAAATATTTAGTCAGGTAATACTG
>JBBKWN010000007.1:0-5033 GCA_037968955.1 Rheinheimera sp.
AACTGACACCAACCCCAAGCCACCACCAACGATGTTTTGTCGCAAACTTCAAAACATTGTAGAGCCAAAAGCTGCAGCCAAACCCCAAGGCTAAACAAACAATCAGCAGTAGCCGCACATCGTGCATTGGGTAAGCATAGCTAAATAGGTAACGCGATATTTCTGCCAGCAGCTGACTGGCGGCAAAAAATGCCATTAAAAAGAACAGGATATTATTCTGCCGCTGATAAGGGCTAAGGCTTGCCACGGCAAAATACAGCGCTCCTAGCATCAACGCGCCGAATGGAATAAGTGACAGCCAGCCATCTTGCCAGATGGTGTTGGTGGGTAAGGCATAGGAGCCAAGCCCAATAAAATGAATTGGCGCTTTAAGCTGTAAAAAACCATGATGCGAGGATAGGTGCAACACCAATTCGTTGGACTTTTTCTGCAGTAAAGCCGGGGGGATGTAAAACGTTGCATCCATCCGACCGGCAAACTCGTGGTTCGCCGACGCACTTGGTGTGCCATTTTGGCCTAAATAAGTGCCGTTCAAAAACACCCGGCTGGATGTTTTGGCAAAAATGTAAATTGCATAGGGTTGGTCATTTTTAAGCACAGCGTCCGGTAATTCGAGGTTGGCCTTGACCCAGATCGCGGTATTTTGCGGATCAATTTCAGCGCTGGTGACTGCTTTACAATTCGCTGCCGCAAAGCCCGGCGGACTATCCGTATCTGCCGGGGCTGGGCAGATGATTACTTGGTCGCTATTGATCGGCACTATCGTCTGGGCAACAACGCCAAAACAGCAGATGCTTGTCAGGATCAAACCCTGCACGATGAGAATTAATTGTTTCAGAACATCCGCTCCATCCAATCCGCCTTTTCAGCCTAACCGCTTATCGATTACTTGCTACCGCTGAGCGGCATTCATAGAAAAATGACCGCCATCGGTAGATTAGCACATGAAAAACCAGCTTAAAGCAGCAATAGTGCTGGCTGGCGTATTTAAGCAGACATTCGATTATAAAGGGAATCAACTTATGAAATTCAGGCACTTACTTAGCATAACAGCGTTGCTGCTAGCAGGCTCGCACCCAGCCATTGCCAATCCCACTGTGGCAAGCACGGCCGAACCGCAAATTTTTGAAAATGAACAAAAAATTATCTTTGAAAATGACGGCCAAAAAGTAGCCGCTTTTGCCGGAACTATCCAAGTGCCCGAAAACCGTGCTAAGCCGGCCAGTCGCACTATTCCACTGAAATACATTCGATTTCCGGCCACCGGCGCAAAAGCGGGTTCGCCGATTATTTATCTTGCTGGCGGCCCAGGCGGTTCTGGGATTGCCGCTGCGCAACATCCCAACTTTCGCTTTCCACTCTTTATGGCATTACGTCAATTTGGCGATGTGATTGCCCTTGATCAGCGTGGTACTGGTGCTTCGGATATCACCCCTGAATGTATTTCAAAACAGCGGTTGCCCCTAACCTCGCGCGTTACCGAGCTTGAAGTAGAAGCCATTTATCAAGCGGCGGCCAAAGAGTGCGTCAATTTTTGGACTGAGCAAGGTGTGGATGTTTGGGGTTATACCACAGCGCAAAGTGCCCTTGATTTAGATGATTTAAGGCGGCATTTTAAGGCTGACAAAATTACCTTATGGGGTATTTCTTATGGCAGTCACCTGGCGCTTGCCAGCTTGAAGTCGATGCCAAAGCATATTGATAAAGTGGTGATTGCGAGCGCCGAAGGCTTGGATCAAACCGTGAAATATCCAGCGCGCACCGATGAATATTTTGACCGGTTACAACTTGCCATTAATCAGCAACCAGCTGCGGCAAAAGCTTATCCTGATATTAAGCAGCTGATGCGCCGTGTGCATGCGCAACTGGAAAAGAAGCCGCTGGCGTTAAGTGTTAAGCAAAAAGACGGTCGCCAATTGGAGTTGTTGTTTCAACGCAGTCATTTGCAAGGTTTTGCCTCAGCCATGATCGCTGATCCGGAGCGGGCGGTACCAATGTTGCTGAGCTTGTATCAGACCCTGGATCAGGGAAACACCGCTGTTTTATCAGAACTTTTACAACAAGGTTATATCGATGATCAACCGATTTCATTCAAAGTGATGTCGTTGGCGATGGATATTGCGTCCGGCATCAGCGCTGAACGTTTAAAGGTGGTGAATCAACAGGCAAAAACGGCGTTATTAGGCATGGCGCTGAATTTTCCGATGCCGCAGCTAAACAAAGCGGTGGCAGGTTTAGACTTGGGGGACGAATTTCGCGCCGGGCCGCATAGCGACGTTCCCACTTTGCTGCTAAGTGGCACTTTAGATGGCAGAACCTATCCGCAAAGCCAACGGGAAGCGACCGCAGGCCTGAGCAACCTCAACCAGGTGCTGGTGGTGAATGCCGGGCACAATCTGTTTATGGTTTCGCCCAAAGTCACTGAGGTTATCAGCGATTTCTTAAGCGGGAAAAAAATCACCACCACCGAAATTCAGGTTGAACTACCATCCTTTTTACAGCAAGAAGTGCAGTCACCAGCGCAATAACTAGTGCAGTAGCAAGTGCATTTGGACGAGTCACCAGTACTACAATAGCCGCGGTCTTTGATATCTTTGCTTTAGATGAGCTACCTAGTCGAGAGTTACTGGTTTTATGGGTCATTTTTATAGCATTGAATGGCAGTGGCAATTGTGTTGCTAAATTCCTTGGCTGATAAAAAAGGCCTGTGCAAATGCACAGGCCTTGGCGTCAGATTTAATCGATAGGGTTTATCTAGTAAAGGTGACCGAACTCTCGACAGAACACACTGTGGTGCTGGCAGCATGGCAAACTTTGTAGCTGTAAGTGCCTTTTGCTGTTGGGCTGTCGCGATGTGCGCCATCGTTGGTGGTGGTAATAATTTTCACACCATTACGGTAAATATCGACGCTTGATGTGGTCGCATTGGCCCAGCTCAGGTTGCTATAACGAGTTTTGCCTTGCATTTGAGCAGTGGCACTTAATGTGATGGCAGTTGTACTGCCGCCACCGCAGCCATTTTGCAGCAGGTAATCATTCGCCGCTTTGGCTTGCACTATACCGTAACCGAAATATACGTCTTTACCAGCTGCACCTGAATCTTTGGCAGTGGCTTTTAACGCGGTACGGATTTGGGCACCGTTACAGGTTGGATGATTCGACCACACTAAGGCCGCAATACCAGACACCGCAGGGGTCGCCATGGAAGTGCCGCTCATTAATCCATAATCGGTGCCACCGATACTGATGCTGGCCGAGGTTGACGCTAATAATTGCGAGCGGTCTTCAAGTGCAGCACCTACTGCAGGGATAGACGTGGTATTCGCAGCGCCTTCGCCCAATGTTGCAGCAAGTACACCCGAGACGTTATTAATGATGACCGCGCCGACACCGCCAGACAGCTGGCAGTTTTTCACTTTGTCGTGGAATGAGATCACACCACGGTCGATCAAGCAGACTTTACCCGCGGCACCAGCATCGGTGCTTTGTGCTGTGCCCATAAAGAAAGTTGCAGCATTTGCACTACCCACGTTTTCCATCGCTGACGATGCAAAGCTTCCAAGGTTGGTGCTCAGTGAAGCACTGGTGGCCATTCCTGCTGGATAGGTAGACAGGGTGTCCACACCGCCGGCAGTCGCTTCAACGCAAGTGTTCTCATCCGTTTTGCCGTTTAAGGTACAGCTTGGGAATTGTGAGAAGTTTGCAATGGCATTGTTGTTATCGTTCGCGCCAATCATCATCACGGACGGATAACCAGCAGGGTAAGAACGAACATTATTGCCGTCGTTGCCTGCAGCGGCCACGACAAGTCCACCGGCATTAACAAAATTCTGGAAAGCATTGGATTCAGTGGTATTTGAACCACCACCACCAAGGCTCATGCTGATAATTTTGGCGCCAGCAGCGGTACATTTTTGCGCCGCGTAGGCTAAATCTGATGAATAACCCCAGCCTGCCGCATTAAATACTTTGATGATGTGCATTTTCACGCCAGGCGCCATACCCACCACACCAACACCATTATTGGCAGCGCCAATAGTACCTGCGACGTGGGTGCCATGTGGTCCACCGTTCACATCCCAGTTGCCGGTGCCGGAATCGTTATCGCCGGTGATCGAACCCCACTCAAAATCGATGTTGGAACGATCAAGACCTGAGTCGATGACACAGACTTTAGGGGCTGTTGCAGGGTTAAAACTGACCTGATTCGCTTGCGACTGGAACACCGCATAAGGTGTCACCTGCTGTTGCATCGGATTACCGGCGGTATCATTAAACAGCGCCATCGGCTTGCGTAACTCGTCTTTTTCAACCAGCTGAATATGCGGGTTGTTAAAAATACCTTTTAATTCTTCAAAAGTTTTACCCGGGATTTCTACAGCGATAAAACCATCGGCATCAACTTTCACTTCACCACCGGCCTGGCGGGTGATGGCGTTGATGATGCCTTTATTTAAATTGTCTACTTGTAAAATAACGCGTTCGGCGTGAGCTGCGGTAGAGAAAGTCAGGGTCGATGCTACGGCAATAGCGAGTGGGGCTATTTTGATCAATTTTTGCATAAAAAGATGTTCCTGCATTTGGATGTTGGTTACTGACGTTTATCGTATTTTATGATGTGTTCGTCGCAGTCAGCTTGCTTTAGAACTTGCTGAAACATCGCAGAAATTTATTTTGACTGCAAGCAGATTTTTCACATTTGTAATTATTTGTATTGAGAGAGGCATGCAAAAAGTGCCAATTTTTTATACAGCAGAATGTCATGGCGACTGAAGTTTTTTAAAAAAAACTAAAATATTCAAGTGGATAAAATGCAAGAACTGTTAGCAAGTTGGCCGAGCAGTTGATGCGTTATTGCACGAGCTGCACAATTTTTATTTTGCTAAATAAATGAAGCCCTCTGTTTTCTGAGATGAAACACTGGCCGACGATACCGAAGCGACCGGTCGGGCAAACTGAAACACATATTAAGATGTCTAATCAAGATCTTATAAAAAAATTTATACTCGATATCGGTTGTCTCTGCCCACGCC
>JBBKWN010000008.1:0-25822 GCA_037968955.1 Rheinheimera sp.
GTCAAACAACGCAGCAGCAACGGCTATTGCCGGTGATGCCGCTTATTTTTCAGGGTGCAATGGCAGACTTAGTCTGCCCGCTCAATTGTTCTCAATTAAATTGTTCTCACTTAAATTGCTCTCACTTAAATTGTTCACTATTTGGTCACAGCAAAGAAATAATTAACCCCTAAGGTAGAACGACAACTTCTTCTAAAGGTGAACGATATGAGTCTGAGCATGTGGCAAATATTGCTGGTGGTCGTCCTATTTATTCTACTATTCGGCCGTGGTCGGATCCCGGCACTGATGAGTGATGTGGCCGAAGGTATTCGTAGTTTTAAAAAAGGCATGACGGAGGAGCAAACAGCAGCGTCACCAGCATCTGCTGCACCAGCGGTAGACTCTGCTATCGCCACAACAGCACCACACAACACATCGCCGCTAACAGAGCAGAATGAAACGAGTTCAGCGCCGCAACAACCCAGGCAGCCTTAACCATGCCGGATATTAGCTGGATCGAATTATTGTTTGTCGCGGTGCTGGCTTTGTTGGTAATTGGCCCTAAAGATTTGCCGGCGCTGTTCAAGGCTGGTGGCAAAGTGCTCGCTAAAGGCCAGCGGCTGTACCGCAGTATACTGCGCAGCATGCAACAACTGGAGCAGGAAGTCGCACGTTCCAATGATCCACGTTCCGACGATCCAAATGCGCGCACTGAACAAGGCTGGGAACACTTATTACCTGAAGAAGTGCGTAATTTGCCAGCCGACTTTTTACCAGGTTCAATGACTGCCGAACAACACGCCGAACGTCACCGCTTAATTGCGCAAGCCCAGCAACAATATGCAACTGCGCAACCAACAACGACGGAAGAAACCACCCAAGGAGACAAAGTCTGATGACCGGTTCAGCCAATGCCGCCCCAATTCTGACGCATCTGACCGAACTTCGTCGTCGTTTGTTGTATTGCCTGGGATTTTTTACATTAGCCTTCATTATTTCGTACAGCTACTCCGGTGTGATTTATCAATTTTTACAACAACCTTTGTTGACTATTTTTGGCCCAGACAGTGGCCGTAGAATGATCTACACCGCCCTGCACGAAGCATTTTTTACTTATTTGAAACTGGCCTTTTTCAGTGCGTTGTTTTTTACCCTGCCTTTTATCTTGATCCAATGTTGGCGTTTTTTAACTCCGGGCTTGTACGAGCATGAGCGCGGCAGCCTGAGAGCGTTGTTTTGCTTAACGCCGGTATTATTTTTAATCGGCGCGGCCGTTGCTTTTTATCTAGTGATGCCTTTGGCGTGGGAGTTTTTTATCAGCTTTGAAACGCCGGGTAATAGCGATGCTATCAGCGTGGCACTGGAAGCAAAGGTGAGTGAGTATTTAGCACTGGTGATCAAATTGATCCTAGCCTTCGGCTTATGTTTTGAATTACCTATTTTACTGCTGGTGCTGGCAACCGCGGGTTTGGTGACCAGCACTCAGTTAAAACAATACCGTCGACACGCCATTGTGCTGATTTTTCTGGTGGCAGCACTATTAACTCCGCCAGATTTGGTGTCACAAATAGCATTGGGTGTGCCAATGCTGTTGCTTTATGAGCTATCCATTCTGATTATTTGCTGGACTGCAGCCGACGCGAAAGCGCAAATGCGGGCTGCCAGAAGTGCTGGCGCAGCGACCGGCACAGCGACCGGAACCACATCCTGACTCGACAAGTTGTCACTTTATTTACATAAATATGATACTTAACCTTCTCATTTCTGCTACGCACTGTTCATTTTATAGTCAAGTTATTGTCACTGGCACCACTTAGTCTGGATCCGGTGTTGCTGCATGCGAATGCTTGCAACGGCTGCGTCACACCTCCGTATGACGACTAAACAGAACGACTAACCATAACGACTGAACGCAAAGACTAAACATAAAAACTTCCAATTCACTTTGAAAACTATAGGATCAGCTATGACAAGTTCCACTTCTGCAGACTCAAACCTTCTGACGGCGATTAATCGTCGCGATTTTATCAAAGGCACAGGCGTTGCCGCTGCCAGCACCGCTTTTGCAATGTTGGCTGGCAAGGCATCGGCCGCCAGCCTGCCTTACTCAGACTCTTATGGCCCCTTAAGTGTCAAGCTATGCAAAGCCACTGGTTTACCGTTATTGGCATTGCCAGATGGTTTTGAATATACCTCTTTTGGCTGGACGGGCTCGACCCAATCTGACGGTTTACCAACTTCCGGCGCCCATGACGGCATGGGTGTTGCTGCGGTTAAAGGCAATGTCATTTGTCTGGTCCGCAACCATGAACAAGGTAGTTCTGGCCACAATACGGCACCACGTGGTGGTCGCGGAGTGTATAACTCGGCACAACGGGGTGGCACTTCAAATATTTTATTTGATACGGTACAAGGGAAGTTTTTGTCTTCCTATAACAGCCTTGGTGGCACCATCCGCAATTGTGCTGGCGGTATTACGCCATGGAGCAGCTGGTTGTCATGTGAAGAAACCTATCAATCCGCACAGGGGTTGTTCCATGGTTATGTGTTCGAAGTGCCAGGTTTTGGCATCTCGGATGGCAAGCCAATCCGTGAAATGGGTCGTTTTTCCCACGAAGCTGTGGCGGTTGATCCGGCCACGAGCATAGTTTATCAAACCGAAGATGCCGGTAGCTCAGCGTTTTATAAATTCGTTCCTACCGGCGCCTGGGGCGACTTACGTTCCGGCGGAAAACTGTTGGCTATGGTGCTGGATAATACCTCAAGGGTTGACCTGCGCCGTGGTTTAACACCTGGCAGTACTTGGAACGTCAGCTGGCAAGAAGTACAAGAACCTGATGCATTCACCCTCTCCTGCTTTAATCAGGCTTCTGATGCCGCCATCATCGCGCGTGGTGAAGGTTGTTGGTACGACGATGGGAAGATTTTCTTTGTTTCTACTTCAGGTGGCGCCGCTCGCTTGGGTCAGATTTTCTGTTATGACCCACGCAAAGAACTACTGACTTTAGTATTTGAATCAGAAAACCGCAGCCAGGTTGATGGCCCGGACAATATCGCCGTTAGCCCGCGCGGCAACATCCTGATGTGTGAAGACGGTGGTTCCAATCCAAAACGACTGGTTGGCCTGACTCTCGAAGGTGTCACTTTCCCGTTTGCTGAAAACCGTATCGCACTGGATCAAGGCGATTTAGCGGCCATTGATGCGGTATATGCCGGTACCAAAGCGAACTTTTTAAGCTCCGTTGGCAGCTCAACCGACGGCAGCGCACGCCGCAGCATGACTTCCAGCGAATGGGCAGGTGCTTGTGTTTATGAGCGCTGGTTATTTGTCAACATACAGACGCCAGGCGTCACCTTTGCCATTACCGGCCCTTGGGAAAACGGCGCCCTGTAATCCACAACGTCAGCAACAAGGACGGGGCGCTGCACGGGCGCCCTCCTTTATATTAATTTCTGGAGTATTTACATGATTTCTATTATTAAATCAGCAGCATTTATTGGGCTGCTCAGCCTCGGCTCATTGCTGAGTACAAACACGCAAGCTGCGGTCATTGCACTACCCACTAGCGGCAATTACCAATCTGAAGTCATCAGTGACAATGGCTGGACCAGTAACTATGGTTTTGGGGAAGTTGATTTTTGGGTGCTTAATCTGACTGAAGAAAGCACACTGTCGGTGTCAGTTTTGTCAAATATCGTCCTTGGATTTAGCTTGTACAACGGTGAACTGTTGTTAGACCCTGGCATGCTGTTTTCAAATTACGACAACTTCTTTGGTTTTGCCGGTGAGTATCTGACTTACATCACAGGCACCGATCCTTTTACGCCGTTATCGGGCGGCTCGTTGGCAGGATTTAAATTACCCGCGGGAAGTTATACCTTAGCCGTCGGTGGCAACGATTTCGGCTTTGATCCAACCGGTCGTTACCAATATGCGTTGGATATGTTAATTCAACCAACCAATCTGGTGTCAACACCAGCGACAACATCGTTGTTATTACTGGCTTTTGCGCTGGTCATCCGCCAGCAGCGTCGCCAACAACGTCACTCGTCACGTGGCTAAATGCAACAACGCTTCACGCCATAAAATACTGAATTCTCAGGCATAAAAAAGGCCGGTTGTATTGTTCGCTTCGCTCACAATGCAACCGGCCTTTTCTTTAATCATTACTGGACTTGCGCTAATGCCTCTAGGATTTCACGCGGTTCTACTTCTGGACCGTTTAAAGATTCGTCCCAGTTGGTGCCAATTAACACACCATCGTCGTACATTTCTTTGAGCCAACCATCACAAAACACATCCAGCGCAATAGCTTCTGGCTTGTATTCTGACCACTCTTCGCTGCAATGCAGTTTGGCGGCTTCTTCGCTTGACCAGAACGGCATCACATCAGTGTCTTCAAAATCGACTGATTCGACGACTAATAAATCTTCGCCATGCGCCAAAACCCAAACTTGGGCATGGGTGCGAGCTTCAGCGATAAATTCTTGAAATACAGGATCATTTGCATACTCGGACATGACTGTTTCCTTATTGTTAGCATAAAAAAGACGCTGCCCAAAGGCAGCTGATGCTCTATTAGACCAGAAAGTAGACCAGAAAGCGCCCCGTGCCGAGGAATTTAATTCCCAAGGCTCAGCGCAGCGCTTTCCGTAGCCTTACAAAATGACGTACAATTTCGCCACTTGTTTCACTGCTGGAAGAGTATGCTTTATGGCGCAATTTATTTATTCAATGTATCGGGTGTCGAAAGTCGTCCCCCCCAAACGAACCATCTTAAAAGATATTTCCTTATCATTTTTCCCGGGGGCCAAAATAGGCGTGCTCGGTTTAAACGGCTCAGGTAAATCCACTTTATTACGTATTATGGCCGGTATCGACAAAGAATTTGAAGGTGAAGCCAAGCCGTTGGCCGGCACCAAAATTGGTTATCTGCCACAAGAGCCAGTGCTTGATATGAGCAAAACGGTGCGTGAAGTGGTGGAAGAAGCCGTTGCGGATGTCGCTTACGCCCTGACCCGCCTTGACGCCGTGTACGCCGCTTATGCCGACGAGAATGCCGACTTTGACGCCCTTGCCCGCGAGCAAGGTGAGCTCGAAGCCATTATTCAGGCCAAAGATGGCCACAACCTCGACAATACCTTAGAGCGCGCTGCGGACGCACTGCGGTTACCGCCATGGGATGCACGTATTGATGTGTTGTCGGGTGGTGAACGCCGCCGGGTTGCTATTTGCCGCTTGCTGCTGGAAAAACCAGACATGCTGTTGCTCGATGAGCCCACCAACCACTTAGACGCTGAATCGGTCGCTTGGTTAGAACGCTTCCTGCACGATTACCCGGGCACCGTGGTCGCCATTACCCATGACCGTTATTTCCTCGATAACGTGGCCGGTTGGATTTTAGAGCTCGACCGGGGTGAAGGTATTCCATGGGAAGGCAACTACTCTTCTTGGCTCGAGCAAAAAGACGCCCGTTTACAAGTGGAAGAGAAAACCGAAAACGCCCGCCAGCGCTCGATTAAACAAGAGCTGGAATGGGTGCGCACCAATCCAAAAGGCCGTCATGCTAAATCCAAAGCGCGGATGGCGCGGTTTGAGGAATTGCAAAGCCAGGATTACCAAAAACGGAACGAAACCAACGAGCTGTTTATTCCGCCAGGACCACGCTTAGGCGATAAAGTGCTGGAAGTGAGCAACTTACGCAAATCTTATGGCGATCGCTTGCTAATTGACGATTTAACCTTCGCCATTCCAAAAGGCGCGATTGTCGGCATCATCGGTGCCAACGGTGCTGGTAAATCGACTTTATTCCGGATGATTTCCGGCACTGAACAAGCCGACAGCGGCACCATTTCGTTAGGTGATACCGTGCAGCTAGCCAGCGTCGATCAGTTCCGCGACAACATGAATCCGAAAAATACCGTGTGGCAGGAAATTTCCAACGGTCAGGACATGCTGCAAATCGGCAACTTCACCATTCCAAGCCGTGCTTATGTCGGTCGTTTTAACTTTAAAGGTAATGATCAGCAAAAGTTTATCGGCGAGTTATCCGGTGGTGAGCGTAACCGCGTGCACTTGGCTGCGCTGTTAAAAGCTGGCGGCAACATGCTGTTACTCGATGAACCAACCAACGATTTGGACGTTGAAACGCTGCGCGCACTGGAAAACGCCATCCTTGATTTCCCTGGCTGCGCCATGGTGATCTCGCATGACCGTTGGTTCCTTGACCGCATCGCCACCCACATTCTGGATTACCGTGACGAAGGCAAAGTGAATTTCTTCGAAGGGAACTATTCAGATTACGAAGCTTGGGTGAAAGCCACTTACGGCGCAGCAGCATTAGAGCCGCATCGTATTCGCTATAAAAAGATTTAACGGCTAATGCGAGTCGGAGCTGCTGCTTTGCAGCCAGCTTCCAATATAAAAAATCCCTGCTTTGCGGGGATTTTTATTTTGTTGATTCGGATGTTTTACTTGGTTTGTTTCAAAAACCACCACTTTTACTATGCTTGTCGATAATCGTCTTTGGCAATGAAATTTTTTGCTGTTTATCACATTCAACTGTCCCCATAAATCCTCATCGCCTCAAAATCAAAACTACGCTCGGCAATATTACCGCGACTTTGGCTCTGGCGGCATCCCTAACTGCATCACTTTTTGTAATGCAGCCGAGTGTTCTATTCTCTGATAAGCCAGGCGCAAGCGTTGCAACAAGGCTGGATCTGAACCTTTTTTAACCGCGATCCAAGTCTGTTGCTCAAGTTCTGGAGCAAACAGTACAAATTCAATATCGGCACGCTTGAGTTGATGTTTCAACAACATATCGTCGATGGCACTCGGATCGTCAATCATCAGATCCAGCTTACCGTTGACCAATAGACGCCAGGTTTCGACGACATCCGGCTGTAATTCCAATTGTTGACTGGGTTGTTTTGCCACGGTGCGCAGCCACTCGGCGGAAAAATCGTCGCGCTGTGCACCAACCACATAGTGGTGAACATCTTGCAATGAGTTGATTTGAATATCTGAGCGGCTGGTGAGTTTTAAAAAGCCAAATTTGTAACTGGCAACTTTCCCTATCCATTCAAACTGCGCCTCACGCTCTGGCGTGCGGGCCATGTTATAAATCATCACATTGGGGGTGCCAACCACCAATCTGAAAGCGCGGGCCCAAGGGTACACTTCATACTGCGGCGTAAGCCCGGCTTGCTGCAACATCAGCTCAACGACAGCGGTCGTCAGACCTGCAACTTTGCCGTTTTCATAAGTTTGGTGGGGCGGCGACACTTCAAGCACCACTCGCAAATTTTCAGCCGAAAGGGGTCGTGCGTAGATTGCCAACAAGCACAGCAACGATTGGCGCCATCTTGCCCGATGTGAATTTGGATTCCCAATTTTTGTCAACTGCCGTCATTCCCAAACTTTGACTAGATTTAACTTAAACAGCGGCCAAAATAAAGGCAACCTGAAGTTGCCTTTATTAGGAAAAATAGCGGTCATCCGCTGTTTTTAGTGCGCAATTGTCACGACTTCAACACCGCCGCAACCGATTTGGCAAAATAATCGATATTGCTATGGTTTAAACCAGCGATGCTGACGCGGCTTGAACCCACCATATAGACGCTGTATTCGCTACGTAAACGCTCAATTTGCACCTTGTTAATGCCGAGGAAACTGAACATACCGTGTTGCTTGGTGATAAAACTGAAATCCTGCGCAACACCTTCAGCAGCAAGTTTGTCGATAATCAACTGGCGGTAATCGTTGATGCGGTTACGCATGGTTGCCAGTTCCTGATGCCATAAAGCGGTCAGTTCCTGACTATCTAAAATGTGGCTGACAATAATAGCGCCATGGGCAGGTGGCATTGAATAAATGCTGCGCACCACACTGAGTAACACCGAGCGGGCAATATCAACGGTCTTTTTATCCGCAGCGACCACAGAAACTGCGCCAATCCGCTCACGGTATAAACCGAAGTTTTTTGAACAAGAGGAGCACAGAATAAGCTCAGGTACTTCGTTGGCTAAATGACGCAAGCCTTGGGTATCTTCATCCAGACCCAAACCAAAACCTTGGTACGCCATATCCACCAGCGGCGTAAAGCCTTTTTCTTTGGCTAGCGCTGCAAAACGTTGCCACTGCGCAAAGTTTAAATCCATGCCGCTTGGGTTATGGCAACAAGCGTGCACCAACACCACATCACCGGCTGGCACTTGCGCCAATTCGGCAAACATCTGCTCTTCTTGCAGACCTTTGGTGCTGTAGTCGTAATAGGCATATTCTTTTACTTTGAGACCTGCGGCCTGAAACATCGAAATATGATTCGCCCAAGTTGGGTTGGTGACCCAAATGGTCGCATCCGGATTGGCTTTTTTAATAAATTCTGCGGCAACACGAAGCGCGCCAGTACCACCCGGGGTATGTGCGGTGGTGGTGCGACCTTCTAACAACACTTTGTGCGGACCAAACGCCAGTTTTTCGATATGGCTGTTAAAGGTTAAATCACCCGCCATGCCAATGTAGGTTTTGCTGTCTTCATGATCCAGTCGCAGCTTTTCGGCCTTTTTCACACATTCAAGCACCGCAGTATGGCCTTGCTCGTCTTTGTAAACACCCACGCCAAGGTCGACTTTCAAAGGGTTCGGATCTTCTTTGTACGCCGCCATTAGACCTAAAATCGGATCAGTTGCGACTGGCAGTAAATGAGAGAACATGACAAATTACCTGTATCTGTTGCTGTAAAAGAACAGCACTGACTCGGGCCAGCGCTGCGAAATTTATGCGATGGTTACGTTGCTGAGATCGACATGTGCGGACATCGTCGCCCACAATGCGGGCACCGCGATGGCGATGGCAATCAACAACGCCAGCTCATCACCTGCAAAGAGCTGCTTTTGGAACGCTTCGGAATCAATAATGCCAACCACTTGCCCGGTGTCGTCATAAAGCGGAATACAAGCTTCTGCCAGCACTTTTGGATCGCAAGTATAATACTCACCACCTTGTTGCAGATAAGCCGGCACATCGTTAATGATCCGCGCTTTACCCGATAATCCCACCGTGCTGTTGTTACTGATGGCGGCAAATTCGTCGGTCAGTGGAAATTCAGCGCGTGACGGCGCACCAAAATAACTCAATTTCACCAACACTGTCTCGCCCTGTGGATTCACCCGACGCTGATAAATGCCAAACCAATCACTTTGGCTATGCGCTTGATAAAACGCACTGATGGCGGCCATTTGCTGCAGCAATTGTGTATTGCTGGCCGTTTGACCACCTAAAATCGCGGTTAAATCATAAGGTTCATCCGCGAGGTGCCCAAACAACGAACACGCCCCGCCTTCGCCTAACTCCGGCACCTGATATTGCCATGAAATGACCGCAGACGATGGACTTACCGCCAGCGCTTGCTGCAACTGTTGTGAATAATGAGCAACCGCCAGCTGCAAAGCCTGCTGTTCAGCTGCTGTTGTCGGTAATAAACCACTTAAATTGAGATAGTGAACAATTGACATTAGCCGTCCAGATTTCCAAAAAATCGCGATAGTCTAGCAGATGCCGTTAAAAAGCCAACGGCTATGGCTGACTTTTCGCCAAATACACCAAAGATTATGCTAGCTGACATGCAAAGTGAGTGTGCGACTTGCCGAGCATGACGAAGATGCTTTATCTTGCCACTAATCCCACGCCCACAACAGATGCAACGGTCATGACTTCGAAAAAAATCTCCCTTGCCGACTGGCAACAACAATCGTCTACTTTGGTTTACAGCACCGCCAGCGGTACTGTTGCTGCTGAAACAACTGAAAAAGCCTATGGCACGGCCTTTAGCGACGGCCAGCTACGGTTAAAACGTGAAACCAAAGGACGCAACGGTAAGGCGGTGATCACCATCGCTGGTTTGGCAGAATCACACGATAAACTCACTGAACTTGCCGCCCTGCTGAAAAAAAAATGTGGCTGTGGTGGCTCAGTCAAGGACGGTATCATTGAAATTCAAGGCGACCAACGTGAAGTCATTTCGCAAGAACTGACTAAACTTGGTTATAAGTTTAAATGGGCCGGTGGCTGAGTTGCTGTTTTCCCACTGACAAACAAGCCAGTTTTTATTTTAGTAAGCCACTTTTTAAAGCAAGGTAGTACTTATGCGACATATTGTCCCCTCAGATTTAGCAATATTGCTGGTCGAACCCTCTGACTTACAACGTAAAATAATTATCAAACACTTAAAAGAAGAAGAAATACATAAAATTGAAGAAGCCGATTCGGTGCAAGCTGCGCTCAGACAAATTCAAGATCATCGTCCTGATCTGATTGTCAGTGCGTTGCATTTTGCTGACGGCACGGGCTTGGAGTTACTCCGAACCTTAAAAAATAGCGACGCCGAAGCGGACATTCCTTTTATGCTGGTTTCCAGCGAAACCCGCAAAGCGCAACTTGAAGAATTTAAACAATCCGGTGTGATCGCCATTTTACCCAAGCCCTTTACCCGCTTGCATTTAGGCAAAGCGTTAAATGCCGCGATGGATTTATTGTCGCCATCTGAGCTCCAACTGAGCCTGTACGACGTGACCGATGTGCGGGTATTGGTGGTGGATGACAGCCGGCTGGCGCGTAATCATATCAAGCGGGTGTTATCGAACCTTGGTATCGTGCAAATGGTGGAGGCCGAAGATGGTCAACAAGCCATTACCATCTTAAAAAATCAAATGTTTGATTTAGTGGTCACCGACTACAACATGCCTGAAGTGAATGGTCAGGAACTGACTGAATATATTCGTCAGCATAGCCAGCAATCACATTTACCGGTGCTGATGGTAACCAGTGAAGCCAATGATACGCACTTGAGTAATATTGCCCAAAGTGGCGTCAATGCACTTTGTGACAAACCTTTTGAACCGGAAACCGTGCGGGCGCTGTTGTTCAACTTGCTGGAACAACATTAAAGCGGCGTGACGGCTACGCCTCTCGCTGTTCTAACGCGAAAAAAACGGCGACATCAGTCGCCGTTTGTTATCCAAGCAACCCACAAGCCTCTTTAATTGGCCGGACGCTGCTTGTACTTGTCATGCAATTGTTGGTTACGATTGTTTAAATCAACCGCTCGGCCATCAATCCACATATAACGCACTTTATGCGTCAGGTAATCAAAAATATCACCATCTGACACCACCACTGAAGCCGCTTTTCCTACATCCAGCGAGCCAATTTGTGCTTGCACACCGGCAATGGTCGCCGCATTGATGGTGACAGACGCTAGCGCCTGCTCTGGTGTCAGCCCATAGCTAATGGCCTGGCCTGCGCCAAACACCACGTTACGGGTGTCCCAATAACCATCCAGTGATAACGCAAACTTTACCCCGGCTTTTTGCAGCAAGGCTGGGGTTTTGAACGCGGTATTATTGGCCTCGTCATCACGTTCCGGAATGCCATAAGGTGCAGTGAAAATAACCGCAACTTGCGCCGCCGCCAGTTCGTCGGCCATCCGCCAGCTGTCACGTCCACCGACGATGACCAGTTTTAGCTGATATTCTTTGGCCAGTAACATCGCCTGTTTAATTTGCCGAATATCATCAGCGTGCACAAACAATGGCCGCTCGCCTTTAAATACCGGGATCATGGCCTGCCAGCGTGAATCGATACCTTGATTCAAACCGGCCGCTTCAGCATCGACATAAGCTTTTGCCTGCACAAAATAGTCTTTGACTTGTTGCAGTCGTTTGGCGTTTTCTTTGGCAATTTCTGCCGGTTTTTTCTTGTTCCACCAACCCGTGCTGACACTCGCCCGCGGCCAATTGAGATGTAAACCAACGCCATCAGCCACTGTCGCATCCTGCCAGTTCCAAGCATCTAACTGCATTAAGCTTGATTGTCCCATCAAAGCTGAGCCTTTTGGGTAGACCAAGCTGTAACTAAAACCGTTGGCGCGCACCGTTGGGATCACTTCTGAATCGGCGTTATAAGCAATTTTTGCCCGTAAATCCGGATTGGTGTCGGTCACTTCGTTGGTATCATCGGTGGCGCGTACCGCTTCAATCTCGATAAGCCCTAACTGATTGGCCAGCGCAATCAAACCTGGGTACAAATGTTTACCGCTCACGTCCACCACTTTCGCCCCCGGAGGCGCCGATAAATTGGCACCAATGGCCGCAATCTTGCCATCCACCATCAGCAAATCACTGTTTTGCAGCACACCTTGGCTGACCGTGTGCAAAGTGCCACCTTTTAGTAAGATGGGTGCGCTTTGCTTGGCGCCTGGCACGATATCGTTGGCGAGCGCAGGAAGCGCCGCAGCTGCAACCAGCAGTGCGAATACAGATTTTTGAAATTTCATCGGATGCTCCTTAATGCGCACTGTGTTGATGTTGAATTTGGCCTTGGCTGAACTTGGCATGCAGCCAGTCGCCGTTGTCTTCACAATGCCAAATTGGATCATCTTTTTTCAACGCGCCGCCACTGCCTTTTTTCGCACTATCGGCCGAAGTGAGTACTTTTTGCATCAGTTGCTGCTTTTCTGCCACGACTTGTGCTGCCACTTGCGCATCACGGTCTTGATCGTAGTACCGAATACCGTCAATCCAAGTTTGTTTGGCCTGTGCATACACCGACAATGGATGATGGGTCCACAACACAAAATCAGCTTGCTTCCCTTCAGTCACTGAACCGACTTTATCTTCAATTTTCAGCTGTTTGGCTGGGTTAATCGTCACCATATTTAACGCGTCAACTTCTGACATGCCACAATACTTCACCGATTTGGCCGCTTCTTGATTTAACCGGCGTTGTAAATCCGGGCTGTCCGAGTTGATCGACACCAGTACACCGCGATCGGCCATTAAACAAGTATTGGTTGGAATAGCGTCTTGTACTTCCATTTTATACGCCCACCAATCGGCAAATGACGAGGCACCGGCACCATGTTCACGCATCTCATCGGCTACTTTGTAACCTTCGAGAATATGCGTAAAGGTGTGAATTTTAAAACCAACTTCATCGGCCAAATGGATCAACATCAGAATTTCAGAAGCGACGTAAGAGTGGGTATGGACAAAACGTTGTTTATCCAGAATTTCGACCAGAGCTTGCAGCCGGAAATCACGACGTGGCGGCGCAATTTTTTCTTTGCTGCTGCGCGATAAATCATCATAAGCGGCAAAAGCTGCTTTATATTCTTTCGCGGCCTGGAACGCATCACGAATGGTTGTTTCCACGCCGATCCGGCTTTGTGGGTAACGGCTGGTAAAAGACTCGCCCCAGTTGGCCTGCTTCACGTTTTCACCCAGCGCAAATTTGATACTGGGTGGTGCACCATTAAATTTCAGTTGCTCTGGTGTCACACCCCAACGCAATTGAATGATTTGGGCCTGGCCACCAATTGGGTTGGCGCTGCCATGCAGTAATTGCGCTGTGGTGGTGCCACCCGCTAAACCACGGTAAAGATTAATATCTTCTGGGTTTAACACATCACCAACCCGCACTTCTGAAGTGACCGCATCGGTCCCTTCGTTGACACCAGCTTCAATGGCGATGTGCGAGTGTTCATCAATAATACCAGCCGTCAGATGCATGCCGGTGGCATCAATCACTTGATATCCAGCTGGCGTTGATAAATTCTGACCAATTTTACTGAATTTACCGTCTTTAATAATGACGTCGGTATTTTCTAGCTTTCCGGCTTTATCCGAAGTCCAAACGGTGGCGTTTTTGATGTGGGCGTTTTGGCGGCCTTGCGCCTGCTGCGTACCAAAAGCACGGTTTGGAAAGGTCAACATTGAGAGTAGCTTGGTATCGACAACGTCAGCTTTTTTATCCACGGCTTTAGCGGGCGCCGCCTGTTTGCTTAGCAGCACTTTTTGCGACTGCCCATTGGGCAGCAACCATTCACCGGTTAGTAAGTTGCCATCGAGCACACCTTGGAACTGCAGCACACCGGTGCCGGCATTGGCAGCTGCCAAATCAACGGTAAATTGCAGCTGCTGCTGTTTTTGTTGAATATTTTTCAGCTCACTCTGTTTCTCAGCTTGTGTTAGCTTGCCCGAGAGTTTGTCACCGCTGCCCGTCAGCTCCAGCGTCAATGCTTTACCTGCAACGTCTACAGCATAAGTGCCGGCAAACTGCGCCGGTGTTAATGGTTTAAATTGCTGTTCCTGACCCCGAGTCCAGGTCGCGACAATTTCACCATCGGCGAATAAATCACCTTTCGCAATCACCAAATCGGCCTGATAACCCACAGCAATTTTACCCAACTGTTGCGGTAAACCCACCAATTGCGCTGGCACTGTGGTCAATGCTGCTAACGCTTGCTCGGCGGTTAAGCCATGTTTCATCGCTTGGCGTAAGTTTGGCCAAAATTGGTCTTTTTTCTCCAGCGCATGCGTGGTTAACGCAAAAGGCACTCCGGCTTTGGCCAGCACCGCCAAGTTAGTCGGTGCGCGTTCCCAGTGCCGTAAATCAGCGAGGCTGACATCAAGTTGATCATCAATGTTTGCCACCGCTGGTGCCGCAGGATAAGCCACCGGCACAATCACGGTTCGACCGGTGTTTTTAATGTCGGCAATCCGGCTGTATTCATAACCAGAACCCAGCATCACCGCATTTTTAAGATTAAATTCTTTGAGTAAGCTATCGACACGCAGCAAAGCACGATCGTCTTCTGTTTCAAACACCAGACCCGTTTGTTCCAGACTCGTCAGTGCACCCAGCGCGGCGTTAAACTCAACCGGCTGCTTTGTTTGCAACTGGTCTTGTTTGCCATAAGCCTCGCGGTACCAGCTGGCATCGGATAACGTCTGGCGGATCAGCGCAATACTGCCCATTAATGACGACGGGTAACTTTGTTTTGAGCTGCCTTTGCCAAACGCCATAAATTGCGGACCGTTGGCTTTAAGGATCAGCTCACCCGGCAAGCCGCTGGCCAGCGACGCGACAAAAGACTGACCGCGGAAAATGCCATCAAGTTTGGCCGATTGCACGGCGGTAAAACCTTGCTCTAAATACGCTTTAGCATCGTCGGCCACCGGCACAAAAGTATTCACCCACTGCTGCTCGGCGTGGATCGCGCCATTGCTCGCGTTGCCGCCTTTGCGCTCATTCTGATAGACCGGTTTACGTCCGAATTCAAAGCCGTTGCCGCTGGCGGCCTTTTCGACCCCGTAGGCACTGTAGGCATCAATAAAACCGGCGTAGAGATGATGGCCGCTGGCGTCAATTTGCCGGTAGCCGGCAGGCACTTTGTTATTACCCACGGCACTGATTTTACCGTCGACCACCAAGACGGTGGCGTTATCAATTTTTTTACCAGGTTCGGTGTGAACCGTGGCATTGGTAAAGGCTAATAAATTTGGAGTTTTGTCGCGAATGCCATAAACCGTACTGGTTTGATCGGCAAAAGACGGAGCAATCGAGCAAACGACGGCTGCGCTTAGCAACGATAAGCGAAATGGGGTCATAGTGAGTTCCTGGTTGTGCTGGTGTTTTTGTGCTGACAACAGAAGAGCTATTGCCAGCTTTGTTAAATAGTCTCGAAATTCAGCTGGGTTAATTCCTGCTCTGCCAATGGCATGCTGTAGTAATAACCCTGAACCAGGTAGCAAGCGTTGTCTCGTAAGAAATCAACTTGTTCGACAGTTTCCACCCCTTCAGCCACCACACGTAAATCCATTTTCTGCGCCATTGCAATAATGGCCGCAGTAATGTCCATGTCGTTTTTGTCTTCGGGGATATCTTTGACAAATGAACGGTCTATCTTCAGCTCGTCTACCGGGAATCGCTTCAAATAACTAAGCGATGAATAGCCTGTACCAAAGTCATCGATAGATAAAGCTAATCCGAGCCGCTTTAACTCATTTAACTGGACAATAGCCGCATCGATGTCGCCCATTAACATACTTTCAGTGATTTCAAAGATTAAATGCGCCGGTGATGCACCCGTACGTTTCACAATCCGCTCAACCAACGCCGGTAAATCCTGATCGGTAAACTGCCTTGCCGATAGGTTAATCGACACGGTAATCAAATGGCCACGCGCATGCTGCCTTGTTAAGAACCGACAAGCTTCCCAGATAATCCACTCGCCAATTTGCACGATGAGCCCCGTCGATTCAGCGACCGGAATAAACCGCAGTGGCGGCACCATGGTGTTATCGGGGCGCAACCAACGTAGCAACGTCTCATAACCCATAATTTTTTCAGTGCGAATATCAATTTTCGGTTGGTAATACAGCATAAACTGCTGCTCGCGAATGGCTTCACGCAGTTGATTTTCGATTAACAGACGATCATTGGCCGCTTCGTTGAGATCTTGACTGAAAAAGTGAAAGGTATTTTTACCGCGGGCTTTGGCTTCGTACATCGCCAGATCAGCGTGTTTGAGCAGCAACTCTTCTTCATCGGCGTCTTCCGGCGCAATGGTAATGCCAATACTGGCGCTGATAGAGACGTCATGGCCAGCAAGTTTGACGGGTAAAGCAAAGGCTTGCTGTAAATTAGTGGCAATAGTGGCCGCTTGTTTACGATCCGAAATGCCGCTCAAAATAACCGCAAATTCGTCACCGCCCAGCCGGGCAATAGTATCTTCTTCGCGCAAGCGGCTAATGAGCCGCCGAGCAACTTCTTTTAACAGTTCATCACCAGCATCGTGGCCAAGGGTATCGTTAATTCGTTTAAACTCATCCAAATCAAAGTACAACAAGGCGAATTGGTAATAACCACGACTCGACATGGCGATCGCTTTGCGCAACTGGTCACGGAAATAACTCCGATTGGCAAGCCCGGTGAGCACGTCGTAGTACGCCAACTGTTCCATTTTACGCTGGCTTTCTTTGATAAAAGAAATGTCCTGCATCGCACAAACGTAATTGCCCACATCACCTTTATCATCGCGGATCGGCGCTATTGCCAAACTGGCCCAGAACTGTTTGTTGGTCTGTTGCAATAACATATCGCCCCGCCAATGCTGGCGTTCCTGCAAGCTTTGCAGGATATCGGCCCCCACAAAACGCATTTCTTGAGCAAACAAAACTTGCAGCGGCTGACCAATCACCGCCGTGTCCGGTTTATCAATCATCTCGAGCAAAAACGGATTGACGTATTCAATCACCAATAAATGGTCGGTAATCACAATGCCAGAACTTGAAAATGCCACCGCCTTACTTAGTTTTCGGGTGGCGCGTTCGGCCTCTTCTTTTTCCACAATACGGGTGTTAAGGCCAGAAATCAGCTGATGAATTTCATCGGACATCCGGACAAAAGCGCGATTAAGTAAACCAATTTCGTCAGGTCGCTGATCAAGTTCTAGTTCTGCAGGCTCGCCATAAGACAGACGCTGCACCGCACCAGCGAGCCTGGTTAAGCGCTTTAGCACAAACTTATAGATGAAAAACTGTAACGCCAGCGCGACAATCAAAGCGACCATTAAAAACAGCAACACCACATTGTCGCGGTAGTCATCCAAGCTCGCAATAACATGCTCTTTTTGGTGATACAAGGCGACAAACCAGTTGAGACGCTCTATTTTCGCTGCCGACGCAATATAATCCGGCAGCATCTGACTGCTATGTTGCGGCTGTGTCGGGACCTTCACCACCTGCTGAATAAATGCTGCCAACTGGGGGTTTGACGACTCAACCCCAACCGCCAGCTGATTCATCGTTGGATTTCCAATCGTTTGTTGCAGTGTGTTGTCGCTGTCATGCAGTACATTGCCTTGACTGTCAAACAACAGAGCTTCACGGCCAGTTTCGCTTTGGGATATTTGGCCCAAAGTGCTGAAAATTTCGTTTAGCACCACATCGGTGCCAGTCACCCCGACAAATTCATCATCGATATAAACCGGGATCACCAAACTGGTCATCCACTTTTGCCAAATAGCATCGAAATACAAGGGCGTCCAACGCGGTAAGCGTGCTGGATTGTTTTGCGGGGTGGCAATGTTAAAAAAGATATCGGCAGTCACCTGATGGTCGACCGGGACTTCTAACGCCCAATCTGACGGTGAAATACGAATAAAACCTTCTTTGGAAATAAAATAAAAATTGAAAAAGTCTTCCAACAAGACCGGCGCCAGTTGCTGCCACAGCAATTCAGTTTGTTCAAAATAGGGGTGTGTTTTTGCGGAAAAATTACTGTGTTTTTGGAAGGCAGCGGATAAATCATCTTTACTACGAATACTACCATCGGCTAACGTTTCTAGCGGCAGCGGCGCTAAAGTTGATTTGTGACTAAGAAAACGACTGACCACTTGATTGGCACTGATGGCCTTTTTTTCTTTTTGCCAAAATTCAGCGTCAAGCTGCTTGGCATATCTTTTGGTGGTTTGTAGTAACTCCTGACGTTCCTGTTCGATCAATACATCTTGCTGCAATGCCAGCATGGCAAAAGCAATCACAGTACTGGCGACAACCGTCAGCAAAAACACCAAAGCCGAAAACTTGATGCTCAGCGAATTTAAACCGGTGGTGTGGTAAGTTGCTTCCTTCACTCGTTACGCCTGATAGTTGCTATCTTGTCATCGGGTTACATGAGGATCGGTGGATCCTGATAAAGTATGGCGCTGTTGGATCGTCCGCCAGTCTAGGCTATACCAAATCGCTGAAAAGCTTTAACATTATTGCACGCTATTCAAACAAATGAGACTCTGCCAATGAAAAAACTACTAATGACTTCTGCCATGCTGCTGTGTTTCAGCCAGCCATTATTCGCAGATAGCGCTTTTACCGACGGCGAAGATGCGATTAAATACCGCAAAGCCAGCTTTCAGTTAATTCGTCATAACATGATGGATTTAGGCGATATGATCCGCGGCAAAGTCCCGTATGACACGGCGCGAGTCCAAAAACGGGCCAACGCTTTAGCCGCTTTAACGAACTTGCCATGGGAAGCCTTTACCGTCCCCGGCGCTGATAAAGCCTCTGGTGACGCCAAAGCAGACATCTGGGCTAACTTACAGGACTTTAACAGTCGTGGAGATAAACTGCAGCAAGATGCCACACAATTAAACATCGCTGCGACCAAGGCTGATCAAGCTGCCGTCAAAGCTGCATTTGCTGCTTTTGCCAAAAACTGCAAAGCGTGCCACGACAAATATAAAGCTGATTAACTTCTGGAAGTAGCGATAAAGCCACGGGGCGCCCTCGCGCCCGTGGCTTTATTTATCGAGCATGCAGCTATCGTATGGGCATGCCTGAATTATGACCACTCGAGCGACAACAGGTCCCACACCGCTGAACCTTGCCAATAAGCAAATACCAGCAGCAACACCAACACCAGCACCAGATACAACCCAATCGACCGAAACTTCAGCGGTGTCATAGCATCGGTGACTTTATTTCCGGTCAACATCGCGGATATCACTTTATCACCACGCCACTGATGCCAAAGCGCAGCCAAAATATGCAGCGCCACCAGCAATAGAATCAGATTGATATTCCATTGATGAAAGCTGCTGGCATAACCGACCCAAGCAGCTGGAACCAACGCCGCCAGCGGGCCTTCGGTAAGAATGTCATCACTGGTCATTAATCCGGTTAAAAACTGCATTAAGATGAGAATAATCAGCAACAACACCATATACCCGGCCAGCGGATTATGGCCACCAACACTGGTCTTAGGAGATTGCCACAACCAGCGCCAAACCGTGCGCGGCGAGTGAATAAAATGGCTAAAACGGGCATTTTCACTGCCCATAAAACCCCAAAGTAGTCGGCCAATTAACAGCGACGCCAAGGTATAGGCAAAGGTCATATGCAAGCCGTACCATTCTTGATCGGCGCTGTACCATAAACCCGCCAGCAGTATCACCTGACTCCAGTGGAACAGGCGCACGGCACCATCCCAAATTTTGCTTTTTTGCATGCTACCCTTGTTCAAAATTTCTGTGCTAACCTGCAGATTGTACCGGAAAAAAGGCTAAAAACCCGATGAAATGGCTTAAACCCACCTTCTATGTGCTCGTCACTTTCGTGGCGATCGTCGCCATCACCCTCTATAGCGCATTACACAGTAGCTTGCCGTTGTACGAAGGATCAACAATCGCCGAAGTCACTGCCAAAGTACAACTTAGCCGAGACGCACAAGGCTATTTGACAGTACGAGCACAAAACCGACTGGATGCAGCCTACGGCCTTGGTTTCGCACATGCCCAAGACCGGTTTTTTCAGATGGATTTACTACGGCGAAATGCCGCCGGAGAGCTCTCCCAAATATTTGGAGAGCGGGCGTTACCCTTGGATATTAGTCGCAGAATGCACCGGTTTCGCGATCGAGCTGATGGCATTTTGACGACGTTACCACCTGCGCACCGTTTACTGTTAAAGCACTATACCACTGGGGTGAATGCAGGGCTTACCCAATTGCCGATGCGCCCATTTGAGTATTGGCTGCTGCGAGAAGCGCCAGCTGCGTGGCAAGAAAGCGATTCTTTATTAGTGATTTACAGCATGTATCTCGATTTGCAAGGCGCCAACGGTCGCGATGAGTTGGCACAAGGTGTGCTGAAAACAGCAATCCCCGCCGATTGGTACAAATTTTTAAATCAGCATAGTAGCGACTGGCAGGCCGCGATTGATGGCAGTACCGTCAAAGCAGTTCCATTACCAACGTCGGACTACCCAACCGCGCTGTCAGCTCAAAAGGTTGCCTGTCAGGATTGTCAGCTGCGTGATAGTCGCGATATTGGCAGTAACAACTTTTCCGTATCCGGCAAATTAACCAGCCATGGCGCCGCCATGCTGGCTGATGACATGCATCTGGGGATCAGAGTGCCTGGCACTTGGTTTAAAGCACAGCTGATCTGGGGCGAAAACACCGAGCAACATAGCGTCGCTGGCGTCAGTTTACCCGGCACCCCCAGTATTGTCGCCGGCAGTAATGGCAATATCGCTTGGGGCTTTACCAACAGTACGGCCGATTGGCACGATGTCGTCGCCCTGCAAGCCGATGAGAATCCGCAGCGCTATCTGACACCTGCCGGACCAAAAGAATACAGCTATAACAACGAAGTGATTAAAGTCAAAGGCTTGCCTGACGTGGTCATGCTGGTCAAAGAAACAGAATGGGGTCCCGTCTTACCGGCGCCGTTTGATAAATTTGCATTGCGCTGGGTCGCTTATGATCCACAAGCCTTGAACCTAGAACAGCAACAGCTCGAACAAACAAAAACGGTCGACGACGCACTACAACTAGCAAGTAAAGCGGGTATGCCCGCACAAAATTTGCTGGTGGTTGACAGGCAAGGCAACCAAGGGTGGACCATTATCGGTCCTATTCCTAAACGCACGCTGCAAGATATGGATACACCGCAGGACTGGAGCACTGGAAACAACTACTGGGACGGTTATCTTTCCGGCAGTGACTATCCAAGCGTAAAAAACCCAGAGTCTGAACGGTTGTGGACAGCGAATGCCAGGGTGGTGGGTGGCAAAGCGTTAAGGTTATTAGGTGATGGTGGTTATGATTTGGGCGCCCGTGGCCTGCAAATTCGTGATGGTCTACTGGCTAAAGAGCAACATTCAGTCCAAAGCCTACATCAAATCCAACTTGATCATCGAGCCCTATTTTTAAAACACTGGCAGCAATTGTTACTCGAAGTCCTGAGCGACGATTTTGTTAGCCGTCATCAACTGGGGCAATACCGCAGTTATGTCGACTTGGACAGCGCCAACGCCAACCAAGCGTCAGTTGGCTACAGCTTGGTACGGGCCTTTCGCGATCAAAGCCTGCAATTGGTGTTTGCACCACTAGCCAGTCTTATGGAACAGCAAAAGCTGCAACTGTCGGATCTAAAGTTGGTACCCGAAACTTCAGGCTGGGCGCTGATCCAAGCCAAACGTCCGGATACCGTGCCGGCACCATTTATTTCATGGCAACAATTGCTCGAACAAGCGGTCTTAAAAAGTCGGGATAATTTGCTCGCCAAAACGAACGGCAACTTAGCACAAGCGCGTTGGGGCCTGTTGAATATGGCTAAAATTGAGCATCCGCTTAGCAGTGCAATTCCTTGGTTTGGCCAATGGTTAAATATGCCCGCCACGGAAATGGCCGGTGATCGTCATATGCCACGTGTACAGCTACCGGTGCATGGCCAGTCCGAGCGGATGGTGGTGGCGCCTGGTCATGAAGCACAGGGCATTCTGACCATCCCTGGTGGTCAATCGGGTCATCCGTTATCACCGTTTTATCGTGCTGATCACGCGTTTTGGTTGGACGAAGCCGAACTTGGTTTTTTACCCGGTGAGCAAAAATATCTATTCGAATTGCAACCCCGTGGTTGACTTTAGCCATCCAGACTGATTATTGTAGAGTGATGAACCAAATTAAACTTGCTGCGCGCTTCTTTTTTAGCTTTACCACCCACTTTGGGAGGTAGCTGACTGCGCGCATCAAACACCAGTCAAAACCTCCCAAACGGGAGGTTTTTTTATTTAAGGAATGGAACAAAATGCCCATAAACATGCCAATTGAATTGGATCAAATTCGTTTGGATATCAGTGATACTGACCAACAACTATTAGGGCTGTTATCCAAACGTCGTGGCTTGGCGCTGATGGTGGCTGAAGCAAAATTGGCACAGAACAAACCGATCCGAGACCAAAAGCGTGAACAAGAGCTGCTGGTATCGCTGATCGAAAAAGGTAAAACACTTGGGTTGGATGCCGGTTACGTCACCAAACTCTACCATGTCATTATTGAAGACTCAGTGCTACAACAACAAGCCAAGGTGCAAGGCCAGCTCAATGGCGACACCGGCACTATCTGCCGGGTGGCTTTTCTTGGCCGTCAAGGCTCTTACAGCTACTGGGCGACGCAAAAGTATTTCACCCGCCGTGCCGAAAAGCTGATTGAAATTGGCTGTGACAGCTTTAACGAGATTGTCCAAGCAGTAGAAACCGGCCATGCCGATTACGCCGTCCTGCCAATTGAAAACACCTCCAGCGGCAGCATCAACGAAGTGTATGATTTGCTGCAACACACCCGATTGTCGATTGTCGGCGAACTGACGCACCCAATTAAACATTGCCTGATGGGCGTACCGGGCACTAACTTAGCTAATATCCGCCAAATCTGCGCGCACCCACAAGTGATTGCACAGTGCAGTAATTATCTACAAAGTTTATCGCAAGTGAAAATCGACTATTGCGAGGCATCCAGTGACGCGTTCGAGCGGGTGCGTCAAGCAAACGATTTATCGGTCGTTGCCATCGGCGGTGAAGAAGGTGGGCAACTCTACGGGTTGGAGGTATTGGCGCGTGATTTGGCGAACCAAAAAGACAACGTCAGTCGTTTTATCGTGGTCGCGCGTAAAGCCATTGCCGTTGCTAAAGCCATTCCAGCAAAAACGACTTTTATTATGTACACCGGTCAGCAGCCAGGCGCTTTGGTTGACGCGTTAGTAGTATTAAAACAGCACGGCATCAGTATGGGGAAACTGGAATCGCGGCCAATTCCCGGTAATCCTTGGGAAGAAATGTTTTATGTCGACGTGCTGGCAAACCTCGAAGACTATGCAATGAAGCGGGCATTGGACGAACTCAATCGCATCACCCGTTTTGTCAAAGTGCTGGGCTGTTATCCAAGTGAAGATGTCAGCCCAACGCAAGTGCAAAACTAGCCATCGGCTTGGCAAGCAAGCTCTCCCCTGAGCTGCGACAATATGCGTACCGACATTCAAACGTCAGCGCTCAGGGGTTAAAATCGGTCTGTGGTTACAAATCGATTTGCTGGCCCATTTCGGCAATTTCCACACGCATGTCACGTTGTTGCAGTTTTTCTTGCAATGCCAACTGTGCCTGTGGCTCGCCATGGACCAGATAAAACTGCGGTTGGCCGGCGATAGCACTGGCCCAATCAATCAGTTGTGACTGTCCCGCATGCGCCGAAAAGCCGCCAATCGTATGGATAGCCGCCTTAACGACAATCGGCTGCCCCATCACTTTGACTCTGGTTTCACCATCCACCAAACGCCGACCTAAGGTGCCTTTGGCCTGAAAGCCAACAAAAATAATGTGGTTCGCATCTTTCCACAAATTATGTTTTAAGTGATGGCTGATCCGGCCACCGTTGCACATGCCGGAGCCGGCAATAATAATGGCACCTTTGGTGATTCGGTTCAGCGCCATCGATTGCTCGACTTTTTCGGTTAAATGCAAAATGGGTAAAAAGCTTTGTAAATCATGCGCACCGTATTTGGCAAATATCTTAGTGTCCTTTTGATCAAGCTCATTGATCAACTTGTTGTAAATTTTGGTAATTTCAATCGCCATCGGGCTATCCAGCGCCACCATTTTTTGCTTCAGTCGACCTTGATGATATAAAACGCCAAGGTAGTACAAGATTTCCTGCGAACGACCAAGTGCAAAGGCCGGAATAAATACATTGCCGCCTGCTTTGTCAGCGGCATCGAGCGCGGCCGCAAACTCTTCTAGCGTATTCGCCAGCGGCTGATGGTCACGATCACCGTAAGTACTTTCCATCAACACCACATCGGCGCTCGCAACGGTACTGGGATCATGCATCAACACCGTCGCTGGATTACCTAAATCGCCGGAAAATACCAAGTGGCGCATGCCCTGCTGCCCTTTGATCCAAAGTTCGACAATCGCCGAACCCAAAATATGTCCAGCATCGTGAAATTTCAGCTCTAGCCCCGGTAACACATCCACGAGCTGCAAATAGGGTTGCGGTTGCAGACTTCGGATCACAGCGTCCACATCTTTAAGGCTCATCACTGGGTTTTGCTCGGTTTTACCGCGACGTGCCCGCTGCCTATTTTGCCATTCAAGGTCTTTCAAATAGAGATAACAGGCATCTTTAAGTAGCACCGGTAAGATACCGGCAGTGCCATCGGTACAGAAAATTCTGCCACGAAAACCGTGCGCAACCAGCAGCGTTAATAAACCACTGTGATCAATGTGCGCATGGGAAAGCACTACCGCATCAATATCTTTGGGTCGAAAAGCAAAGCGGAATTTACTCAGATCGGTGACCTGATCGCCGCCCTGCACCATGCCGCAGTCCAGCAGTACTTTCTGATTGTTCCAATGCAGCAGATAACAGGATCCTGTCACCTGGCCGGCCGCACCATAAAAAGTCAAAGTTGCATTCAACGGCATGTATCACCTCAGGTTGTTTTAGAATTTTTAGCGAAAGATTCATCCTAGTACCAACTAGCTTAGCAGCTAGGGTTACTGCTACATTACGCTATATCAAACAATTGCTTAGTTTTGTGCTGACAAATCTGTTACCAAGGTAGCCCGATCCTGCCGGCCAACCAAGGGGAAATGCCATGACTGATCCGAACTTTTTATACGAACGCCACCTAGCTTCTGCCCGCGAAGCAATGGCCCAAGCCGAAGAACTGCAGGATCATCCATCGTTTAAACTGGCGTTTACCGATGAAGATTTTATGATGCAAGACGAGTTGCGCCACGTGCGGCTGCAACTGGAATATCTCAAAGCGCAGACCATTTTGGAACAACACAAAATAAACGCCACCATTGTGGTGTTTGGCAGTGCCAGATTTGCATCCCCTGAAAATGCCGCAATGCAACTGACACAAGCACAACAGCGACTTGCAACAGACCCTGATGACCCCAGTGCCCAACAAGCGCTAACGGTTGCAAAACGGCAGGTAAAAAACAGTCGGTATTATCAACAAGCGCGACAATTTGCCCAACTGGTCACCGAGCACAGCCTGGAGTGTCCTACATCTGCCGTGACCATTATCAGTGGTGGTGGACCTGGGGTAATGGAAGCGGCCAATCGCGGTGCTTTTGATGCGGGTGGCAAAAGTATCGGTCTGAATATTGTGCTGCCCCATGAGCAACAGCCAAACCCTTATAT
>JBBKWN010000009.1:0-13242 GCA_037968955.1 Rheinheimera sp.
CCGTTGCACTAGTGTAACGTAGTCGGTGATTAGCGCAGCTTGGTAGCGCACTTGGTTTGGGTCCAAGGGGTCGCAAGTTCGAATCTTGCATCACCGACCATTCTCCCTCTGTTATATGCAATCTTTAGCTATAAATCTTGAAAAAAATAAAGCGCCTGTTCTACAGGATTTTTGCTTTTATCAAAAAATCATACCGTGCGGCAACATCACAACCTTTCACTTTGCGACCCCTGCAGGCGCTAGATACCACTTCAAATCTTGGCGACACCGATACTTCGGCAAGCAAGCATGGCAGCACTCTGGTGTTGAATCTAAGCGTGCATCTCTAAGCTAACCGCTGCGTCTTTCAGCGAAAGAGTGAGTGAAGCATCGCTGAGGCTTTACTCAGTCATTTGGCTGTTAGTTGCTGGCAGAGCGGTTGGCAAAATAGAACGCGTAAAAAAGCCGGCGCTAGCGCCGGCTTGATGTTTTAACTGTATTCAGAGCGTTCTGACGAACGGAACGGGATCAGGCCGCTTGTTCAGCCTTGTCTACTGACTTATCGGTGAATAGTGATTTGTCTGCTGCTAAGTCGAGCGGGTCAAAGTCATCCACATTGATCACATGTAACCGGCTGGCTTCGGCCACGCGTAACTTGTCAGCTTCTGCTTGGCTTAACACACCCAATTCCAAACCAAGATCCGCCACTTCACCTAAGCGGTAAAATGGTAAGCGCTTGTTCGCCGCGTGCACCACTTTATCAAACAGTGGCTCTGCTGCCAGAATGTCCGTCAACGCTTTTTCCAGCAAGCCCAACTGATTGTTCGGCTCTTGAGTCAAATAGAGATGACTGCCAAGGCGTGTCCGCGCTTCACAAGGCGTTTGCATAATACGGGCAACCTTGTGATCAAGTGCATCGCTTGGACGGCGCAGCAAGCGACCCCAAGGGAATACGACACGTTTGAGCACTGTGGCCACCATCCGGTTCGGGAAATTATCAAACAGCTCATCAAGCGCTAGCTGTGCTTTGGCAAGATTATCTTCACAGCCCCATTGCACTAAAGGCAAATCTTGTACTTGACGACCTTCATCATGATATTTTTTCAAAATGGTCGATGTCAGATACAGCATCGATAAAATGTCACCAAGGCGAGCAGAAATACGCTCACGACGTTTTAAGTCGCCGCCCATGGTGGCCATGGCGATATCTGACATCAGTGCCAAGGACGCGCTAAAACGATTCATTTGTTTGTAGTAACCAGCAGTTTCATCTTTCACCGGTGCATCTGAAAACGCAGCATTGGTCAGAGACAACCAGAAAGTACGGAAAAAATTACTGATGCTAAAACCAATATGACCAAATAATGCCCGGTCAAAAGCAGTCACCGCAGCCCGTTCGTCATCCAATTGTGCCGCTTGTAATTCTGCCAGCACATATGGATGGCAACGAATTGCACCTTGGCCGTAGATAATCATATTCCGAGTTAAAATATTCGCGCCTTCGACGGTAATTGCGACCGGAGCGCCCTGATATCCGCGCGCCAAATAGTTATTTGGCCCCATACAAATACCTTTACCACCGTGCACGTCCATCGCATCAATCACGGCCTGACGCATCCGCTCGGTCATATGGTATTTAGTGATAGCAGAAATTACCGATGGCTTTTCACCTAAATCAATCGAACCGACGGACATGGTTGTGGACGCATCCGCCATATAGGCGTAACCGCCAATGCGAGCCATTGCTTCTTCCACACCTTCCATCTTGCCAATTGGCAATTTGAACTGGCGACGAATACGGGCATAAGCGCCGGTCGCCAGTGCTGCGGATTTAATACCGCCAGTGCTGTTTGACGGCAAGGTTATAGCACGGCCAACCGATAAACATTCGACCAGCATCCGCCAGCCCTGACCGGCCATATTCGGCCCACCAATGATGTAATCCAAAGGTACAAAAATATCGTTGCCTTGGGTTGGACCATTTTGAAACGGTACATTTAATGGAAAGTGCCGCCGTCCAATTTTAACGCCAGGAGTACTGACTGGGATCAAAGCACAGGTAATACCTAAATCAGTTTTGTCACCGAGCAAATTGTCCGGATCTTGTAATTTAAACGCGAGGCCTAACACCGTCGCAATTGGCGCCAAGGTGATATAACGCTTATCCCAAGTCAGCCGCATGCCAAGTATTTCTTCACCTTGCCATTGGCCTTTGCAAACGATACCAAAATCTGGAATTGCACCGGCATCTGAACCTGCTTCTGGTGAGGTCAGAGCAAAGCAAGGTACTTCTAGGCCTTTGGCTAAGCGGGGAAGATAATGTTCCTGTTGCTCTTTGGTGCCATAGTGTTGCAGCAGTTCGCCAGGGCCGAGCGAGTTAGGCACACCAACAACGCTGGATAACACCATACTTTTGCTGGTCAGTTTTTGCAGGACACAAGATTGAGCGAATGCTGAGAACTCGAGGCCACCATATTGCTTTTTAATAATCATGGCAAAAAAGCCCTGATCTTTTAAATATTGATACACCTCTGGCGCTAAATCGGCACGCTCGTGGGTTGTATGCCAGTCATCAACCATCGCCAATAATGTTTCAACCGGACCGTCAAGGAACGCTTGTTCTTCAGCGCTCAGCCGAGGTTTTGGGAAATTATGCAGCTTGTGCCAATCTGGGTTACCACGGAATAAATCGCCTTCCCACCAAGTGGTGCCGGCATCAATAGCTTCTTTTTCTGTGGTCGACATTTCCGGCATAATTTTGCGGTACAGTTTCAACAGCGGTTTTGTAATATGTTGTTGGCGAATACTGGCGATATTCAGTGGTATTGCTACCGCAGCAAAAATTAGCCAGCTGATGATGCCAACAGTGCCGGCAAAAGTACCAACCACGAGTAAAGCGGCGATAGCGCCGGTAAACAATGAAAGACTAGCCCGGTGATAGGCCAAAATGCCGATTGCTGACAGCAATCCTGCGATAAAGATTAACACATCCATAATTATCTCCAGATAAGAGGTCTGACCACTAACCAGTTTAGCCTAAAGTGGATCAGCCAAAGATGCAAGCGATTCCTGCACCAGTGTAGTTGATTCATCGTCAACTTTTCGGGTTGCGTCTGCGCAAAGTGCTATTTACCGCCAAAATACTGGTTTGGGCTTGTGGGTTTGGATGGAACACTGCTAACCTTCTGGCATAATAAATCAGATATTCCAATCAAATAAATATATGTGTGAATTGCTAGGGATGTCGGCGAATGTGCCGACAGATATTTGTTTTAGCTTCAAGGGCCTAAAAGAGCGGGGTGGTAACACCGGTCCGCACAAGGACGGTTGGGGCATTGCGTTTTATCAGGGTAAAGGCGTGAATACCTTTAAGGATGCGCAGGCCAGCCATCAATCAGAAGTGGCTAAATTAGTCTCTGATTATCCGATCAAAAGTGATGTGGTTGTTGGGCATGTGCGCCAGGCAAATCGGGGCCGCATTGCCTTAGAAAATACCCATCCTTTTACGAGGGAGTTATGGGGGCGCTATTGGACATACGCTCATAATGGTCAGCTGTCCGATTATAAGACATTAGATCAAGGCCGGTTTAAAGTCGTCGGCACAACGGACAGTGAATATGCTTTTTGTTTTATTTTATCGGCGTTGGCTGCGCGATATCCCGAAAAAGCACCGGCGCGTAAACAGTTGTTCCGTTTGATTAAAAAGTTATCGGATCAGTTAAAACAACAAGGTGTGTTTAATTTGTTGTTATCGGATGGCGAGTACTTATTTTGCTATTGCAGTACAAAATTGCACTGGATCACGCGCCGTGCACCATTTGGAACCGCACATTTGTCAGATGTTGATGTGGATATTGATTTTAGTCAGGAAACTACACCAACGGATGTAGTAACGGTGATTGCCACTTTACCTTTGACTACGAATGAACAATGGCACGCCATGAAGCCGGGAGAAGCATGTTTGTTTAAAGCCGGCGAAAAGGTTGAATTTAAGTAACTCAAACCTTAGCCGGCCAAGTGCAACGATTATTTCGGCTTATATTCACTCAGCTGAACGTCAAATTGTTCCACATCGTCTTCCGACTGCCATAACCTAACGAGTACGTAGTCAAGATCCGGCGCTAGCCAGGCATAGACTTGTTTGTCGGGTGACTGACCATACCGTTCAATCCGTAACGCTTTCACTTTGCCATAAGGCAGTGATAACCATTCTTCCACGCCAACTTTGTATTTGTAAGTGCGATTTTCGCCATGACGGTTGAGCACATCGTAGACAAAATTGGTTTTACCTTGTTGTAAATCCAACACAATTTGACCATGAAAACTCAGTAAATCCAGCCATTGGTCGTTCCAGACTACTTTTTTAATGGTTTGCGCTTTTTCTACTTTTAATTGTTTCAAATCCCAATCAAGGCTCAGTTCATAGTGCCGGCTAGGGCCAGTGCCAGAGCGCTGCATTAAATAATGGGTTGGTTTAATTCGGCCTTGTTCAATCACAAATTGTGAGCGCTCGTTGCGTTGGTCTTTAAAGATTAACCAGCTGATTTTACTGTTGTAACCAAGCTCGTAGCCGGCGCCATCACGTTTTAAATAGCGCTGGGCTTCGCCATGTTTTTTACCTGAGCGAAAAATCTGGTAGTTCGCTTCAAACGGCTTAAACCCAACGGCTTGGCCAGTACTTGGCGCGACAGCGACATTTTTGGCGGTCTTAGCCGCAACTTCATTGGCAACAACGGCAGGTGGCGCGGCAAACACTTGCGGAATGGCGAGGCAGAAAATGGACGCCATCAGGCGCCATTTATGAATTGTCGTGTTCATCATCATCTTCGGCATATCCATGGTCTGATAAAATCTGGCCATCCAACAATGCCTTATCTGCCTGCTGTTGTAAACGCCCCTGACAAAACCAGCGGACAACAAGTGGATAAATGCGATGTTCCTGCTCGTGTACTCGCTCGGCGATAAGACTGGCGTCGTCTCCAGCAAAAATAGGTACTTTTGCTTGCAATGCGACAGGTCCACCATCGAGCTCTGCCGTGACAAAGTGAACACTGCAGCCATGCTGCTGATCACCGGCATCCAAGGCCCGTTGATGTGTGTTTAACCCTTGATATTTAGGTAATAACGAAGGATGGATATTCAATAAACGCCCTTGATAATGTTCGACAAATTCTGCGGTTAAAATTCGCATAAAACCGGCAAGCACCACCAAGTCCGGCTGATAACTATCAATCGCCAAGGTTAAAGCGGCATCATAACTTTGTCGATCAGGGTAAGCTTTATGATCAAGTAACACAGCTGGAATGTCAGCTTCTGCTGCACGTTGCAGCCCATAAACATTCGCTTTATTTGAGATGACGGCGCTAATGCGACCGGCAATAAAGCCAGTCGCACAAGCATCAATGATGGCTTGTAAATTTGAACCACCACCTGAAATCAGTACCACAATTGATTTCATAATGACTTAAGCGTTCACGCCAGGGATCACAACCTGGGCTTCACCTGGCGCGGCGGTTTGAATATCACCTAAATGCCATGCCGTTTCGCCGGCGTCATTTAAGAATTTCAGCGCTGCTGCGAGGTTGTCGGCACTCACCACCACGATCATGCCTACACCACAGTTGAAGGTGCGATACATTTCATGACGGGTAACATTGCCTTGTTGTTGTAACCAGTCAAATACCGCTGGCCATTGATAACTTTGTTCGTTGCAAACTGCTTTTGTCAGTTCTGGTAACACCCGAGGAATGTTCTCCCAAAAACCACCACCGGTGATATGGCAAAGCGCATGCACAGGCACGGCTTTAATTAACGCCAACAGGTTTTTGACATAAATACGGGTAGGTGCCATTAAATGATCGGCTAACGGTTTGCCGTCGAGCAGCACATCCGGTGACTGGCCGCTCACTTCGATAATTTTACGGATTAATGAAAATCCGTTGGAATGCGGGCCTGATGCCGCAAGTGCGATAATTTGATCACCGGCTTTAACTTTAGAGCCGTCAATGATATCGGCTTTTTCGACCACACCAACGCAAAAACCCGCGATGTCGTAGTCGCCGGCATGGTACATGCCTGGCATTTCTGCAGTTTCGCCACCAACGAGGGCACAACCTGACTGTTCGCAACCATCAGCAATACCATTCACAACACTGGCCGCGACATCAACATCTAATTTGCCAGTTGCATAATAATCGAGGAAAAATAACGGTTCAGCACCCTGAACCACGATGTCGTTAACGCACATGGCGACTAAATCTACCCCGACGCTGTCGTGACGATTTAAATCGATGGCCAGTCGTAATTTTGTACCGACACCATCGGTGCCTGATACCAGCACGGGCTCTTTGTAACCTGCTGGAATTTGACACATCGCGCCAAAACCACCGAGACCACCAATTACTTCTTTGCGGGTTGTACGTTTGACGGCACCTTTGATCCGGTCGACCAAAGCCTCGCCGGCATCAATATCTACGCCTGCATCTTTGTAACTTAACGAAGTTTTTTGTTCGCTCACGGTAATCCTCGATGGCAAAATGAATACGGGTCAAAAAATCCGCGGCATTTTACCTTGTTCTGGCGTCAGACAAAAGGATTATGGCAAGACTGGCGCGGTTTATCTTTGTTAGTGTTGTTGCTTTCGATGGTTTTCACAAGGTGTTGATGCCGAGCGGTACCCGTATCAACACCTTGTTATTTAGGCGTTATTGCATTGCATTGCTCATTGCCTGGCTGACGTATTCACGCACGCTCAGATTCGGGTCTTTACTAATTTTGTGATAACACAAAGACGCGAGTGGAAACTCACGATTGTTGTAGTTTAGGCTGACATAAGGCGCGGTTTCATCGGCTTTTTGATGGATCCACTCCCCCCCAACCACACTGATAAAAATCTGCCCAAGATAAGCACCAAAGATATTACATAGCGTAAATATGTGCGCATCGCTAAAACGTTGTTGCCGGTTAATGTCGTGCAGACGGACTAAAATTGTATCGACCAGCTGTAGGCTTTCTAGGCTGAAATCAAGGTTTATTTGATATTCTTCTGAAGCAAATTGCGCGGCATCTGCGGCACATTGTTGCATTAATTTATCAAGTTCTGGTTGAGTGCTCATAGCGGACTTCCTGTTTTGCCATGGATGGCAAGGATCAATTGACGGAGTTGCCGGCTGCCCGGCCCTAATTTTTCTTCTTTGGGGGTTAACAGTGACATTGGCGCTAGTCTTTCGGAGCTTTGAGTCAGGGGTAACCGGCACAAACTGCCTTCGGTCATCAGATGATTCACCAGATGATCAGGTAACCAGCAAAAGCCAATACCACTTTTAAGTATTTCAATCGCTTCATAAAAATTACTGACGGTCCAGCGTTGTTCCGCTTTCAGCCAGCCACCGGGGCCTTCCATTGGTTTGCTGGCGGTGTCTCTGATCACAATTTGTAAGTGTTGACTCAGTTCATCCAAATCTAGTTGTTGGTGCTGTGCCAATGGGTGCGCGGCACCAATCACTGGAATGAGATGCGCGACACAAATCGGCTCGCCGAGATAACCTCTGGGGATGACGCCGGTCGCCGCGATGACTAAGTCGGCTTTGCCTTCCTGAATAATTTCGGTGGTGCCGGTAATCACCGTGTCAATAATTTGGATTCGGCTGCCTCGGCTTAGCGGATGAAATTGTGCCAGAGCCTGATATAAAAATTTCTTCGGGTAAACCAGCTCAACCGCAACACGAATTTCTGGCTCCCAGCCCATATCAATACTGGCGGCGAGTAGCTCTAAGTCTTCAATTTGTTGGGTCAAAATGCGTGAGCGGCGTAACATCACATCGCCGGCTTCGGTTAAAAATGCTTTGCGGCCAATCACTTGCAATAACTCGACACCAAGCTGATTTTGTAGCTTTGCCACTGCATGATTGAGGCTAGACTGGCTTTTATTCAGTAGTTCAGCTGCTTGAGAATAGCCGCCAGCATCGACTACGGCCTGTAAGATGCGCCATTGCTCAAGAGTCGACTTCGGCCGATACGGCATAATTCTCCTTTTACCAATCAGGCAGTTGCAATAATTACCGCCCGCAGTGGGGCCGGATAACCTTCGATGGTTTTACTATGATCAGTCGGGTCAAGAAAATCAACCAGACTTTCATTTTCCATCCAACTGGTTTTGCGCTGCTCATCCAGCGATGTTAGGTTTAAATCCACCACTTTAGCATCATGAAAACCGACCCGTTGCAGCCAGCCAAGCAGAGCGTCGCAACTTGGAATAAACCACACGTTGCGCATTTTGGCGTAGCGCTCACCGGGCACCAACACCGTGGTTTCATCGCCTTCAACCACCAAGGTTTCCAGTACTAACTGCCCGCCCGGGCGTAGCTGGTTTTTAAGTTGTTGCAAAAAATCGATCGGCGATTTTCGATGATAAAGCACGCCCATTGAAAATACGGTATCAAACGCTTTTAATACCGGCATCTCGTCAATCCCAATCGGAATTAAATGAACTTTTGGATCTGGGTTAAAATGTTTTACCGCTTCAAATTGCGCATAAAATAACTGGCTTGGATCAATACCGACCACAAATTCGGCACCCGCGCCACGCATTCGCCACAAGTGATAACCACTGCCACAACCGACATCAAGCACCAGTCGATGCTGCAGTGGCGCCAGATGCGGTAACACCCGGTTCCATTTCCAATCAGAACGCCACTCCGTATCAATCTCAAGCCCATGCAATGTAAAGGGGCCTTTTCGCCAAGGCATTAATTGTTTTAGTAAAAATTCAAGCTGTTGTTTTGCGCCCGCGGTAAGCTCGTCGGCATGGCCAAAGCTTACTTGGTCAGTCAGCTGAACCGCTGTAGTTTGTGTTTTTGGCAGATTAGAAAGGACTTTCTGCCATTGTTTAAAATCGCCGTGCAGTGCTTCTTTGCGCCAAGTGGCCAGTTGTGATGGCAGCACTTCTAGCCATGGGTGTAATGCGTTTTGCACAATTTCGCCATAAAACTTATTAAAATCAAGCATTCGCTTACTCCTAGCTTTTAATGGCGACCATTGAACAAAAATTGAAACACTGAAACCACACCACGCTGCTGGCAAAACCGGCTTGCAAAAAACGCTGTTGGTGTTCGTCAATGGTGTCGGGCAGCATGACATTTTCTAGTGCGCTACGTTTTTGGCTAATTTCAAGCTCGCTGTACCCATTAGCCCGTTTAAAGTCATGGTGTAAATCAATTAATAACGCATGGGTTTGTGGATCCGGCAGCACAATTTTTTCCGACAGAATAAATACGCCACCTGGTTTTAAGCCCTGATAAATACGCGCCACCAGCTGATCACGATGTTGCTTGGGTAAAAATTGCAGTGTGAAGTTACTCACCACAATCGCTGCATTACTGATTTCGACGTCACGGATGTCGGCCAGCAACACTTCCAGCGGGACATCTGAGCGAAAGGATTGCAAGTGACGCTGACAACGTTCGACCATCGCTGGACTATTGTCGATGGCGATAATCTGGCTGGTGGCATCGTTAAGTTGGCGCCGCATTGCCAGACTGGCTGCGCCGAGCGAGCAGCCTAAATCGTAATAGCGGCTGTTTGGTTGTTGGTACTTCTGTGTCAATTTGCCAATGGTTTGGACAATCGTCTGGTAACCGGGCACCGATCGCTGGATCATGTCGGGAAAGACTTCGGCCACCGTGGCGTCAAAGCAAAAATCCTGGACTTGAGCCAGTGGCTCGGCGTAAATATAATCTTTTTGCATAATAAATTGGGGCTGAACGGCAATGATGCGGTAGTTTACCCGATTTAACCGCTGCATCGTAAGTCTGGTCGTTAGATTATCCAAGGCGCACTATGTTTGGGTTTAAAACAAATTTAACTGTGGTCGGGCTTGCGGCGTGGGTCGCTCAGGCCACGGCGCCAAAACCGGATGGGATTCACCGCTGATTTGGGCGAAATCCGTGGCAAATTGCCGTGCTAGTAGTGGGGCTAACGCATTGTCAGGTGTATGAAAAAATGCATAAGGAGTCAAACCCTGTGCACACCAGACCTGCATCTTCAATAGCCATGGCTGATAGAAAGGTCTGTTGGCGGCTAAATCATCCAAACCAATAAAGCGAAACACCGGCTGATTGGTGATCGCGACTGCATGCACCGGTAATCGAGGTTTTTTTTGCTGCGCATCGATCAGTGCTGGCGTATCTGCGGCCACCGAAAACAAGGCGCGGCTATCAAGGCATAAGCGTTCAGTGTGCGTCGCACGTAGCAATTGATGCAATGCTTGCTGGTGTTGCGCTTTGTCAAAAAATGCCGGGTGACGCACTTCTAAAGCGCAGGCATGTTCAGCCCGGATCTGGGCAAGCAGCCACGCCAAATGGGGCAACTGGCTCGGGCCAAAACTTGCGGGCAATTGCAGGTGGATAAAACCTATTTTTTTTTGCAGCGGCCTGATCAGGGCAAGCCAATTCGCTAATTGCTCAGCACTTGCCAGTTGATGGCTGATAGACTTGGGCACTTTAAAGTTAAAGCGAAACTGCTGGCAGGTTTGCTCATCCCAACGTGCAATCATCGTGGGCGACGGCGTGCCATAAAAAGTGGTGTTTCCTTCAACAGCATTGAAAAAGCGACCATACTGGGATAAAAAAGATGCCGGTAGGCTATCGTCAATAAAAAGACGACCGCGCCAGCGTGGATTGGCCCACATCGGGCAACCGAGATAATACATTGCTGTTCCAGAAGAAATGCGTTGATGAGCGAGTTGCCAACGTTGATCACGGCTGACAGCTCGCCCTTTCCTTGACCTAAAGAGTATCACAATGAAGTTATGGCATGTGTTGATGACGTTGTTACTGCTGAGCTTCAGTTTGCTGCTGGGCGCGAAACCTGCCGGCGCGGTTGAGCAGCAAAACCCAACCAAGCTAAAAATTGCCATCAGTAATGATACTTATCCTTATATGTATTTGGATAAACAGGAACAACCTGGTGGTTTAGTTGTGGATTGGTGGCGGGCCTTGGCCAAAGCACAGCAAATTGACATTGAATTTCAGGCGGCAGACTGGGCCGATATTATGGCACTTCTTGATTCCGGCCAGGTCGACATCATCGGAGGTTTGGCAATAACCCCAGAGCGCCAACAGAAATATCTGCTAGGAACGGTGCTCAGTGAAGCGCACAGCAATGTTTTTTTGCACCGTGATTTGACGCAAGTGAATACTTTGGCGCAGCTTGAGCCCTATCTTGTTGGGGTGGTGCAAAACTCTGGACACATTGTCGCGCTGCAAAGCCAACAAGCTGGATTGACGTTAAAGCGGTATGAAAATACCAGCGCTATGTATGACGCCGCGTTAATTGGCAGTATTAAAGCGTTTGTGACGCTTGACCGGCTGACCCCTAGGTATCTGGAGTTTGAACGGCTAAATCAGTTATATCCGGTGTTTAAAAAACTATCGGTGCAAAAGCTTGAAATTACCTATGGTTTAAGAAAGTCTGATCAACAATTAGCGGCGCAGCTGCAGCAATGGGGACGGCAGTTGCCCGCCGATTTGCTAGATAAGTTACAACGGCGTTGGCTCAATGGCGCCAATACTGACGACTCTCTATTATTGTCATTGTCAGTAGGTAATCCGCCCTTAATGTCGGTTTCAGCCAGTGGTCAACCGCAGGGTTTATTGGTCGACTTGTGGACGTTATGGTCGGAAAAAACGTCAACGCCAATCGCCATCGTACCGGATACCAGCAGTGCCGGGCTGAAGAGCCTCAGTCAAGGGCGAGTTGATATTCATATGGGATTCCAACTGCAACCGTCGACCGGAACCGATGTGCAACCGGCGTATCAAATTTATAACTTCACATCGTCGTTTTATTACCCGAAAAATATGCCGATGACTGGGCTTACTGATGGAACGCTCCCGGTTGGCATCTTTGCGTTAGCGACTTATACCGAGCAGGTGCACAAAGATTATCCGCAGCTCGAACTACGACCATTTCATACCCTCGAAGAAATGCTCGCAGCTGTTGAACGTCGGCAAATTAGTGGTTTTTTTGCCGCTGATTTGTTGATGCAACATCGCTTATTGCTAACGCAAAATAATTTATACCAAGCGCTTGATTATCCACGTTTGAGTAGTCCGCTTTACGCTTTAGTTCGTGAGGGGAATACGCTATTGGCAAACAAAATCCAGCAAGGTTTTGCCGCGCTAAGCCAGGATCAATTTGAAACCATCGAGCAGCGTTGGATTGATCGTCCGGGAGATGCTTATTTTGCCAAATTTCGCCAGCAAGTTCCGCTAACAGCTGCCGAGCAAGAATGGTTAACTCAACACCAACAAATAAAAGTAGGTGTACTTGCCGATTGGGCGCCGATGGAGTTTATTGACGAACACGGCAAATTTAGCGGTGTCACCCAAGATGTCTTGCAAAAACTCAATCAGCGTTTAGGAACAAACTTGGTTGCGGTGCCTTTTTTGCATTGGGATGATTTGCTCCAAGCCTTTATGGAAGGGCAGCTAGACTTAGTTGCCAATATGTCAGACTTGCCAGAACGAAGACGATATGCGGCTTTTAGCTTTAACTTTTGGCCGATGCAATGGACGTTAATTAGTCACAATAGTACAAGTGAAATCAGTCAGTTGCAGCAGTTGCGTGGAAAGAAAATTGCGGTGCTGAAGGACTACCAAATTGTTAAATATTTCAATGATAATTTTCCGGCGATAAAACAGCTGCATGTGGACAGTTTGGAGGAAGGATTAAAAGCTTTACAGCGTGGTGAAGTTGATTTTGTGGTGGATACGGTGGTTTCTTCTGGTCGGGCACTACGCCAAACTGAAAATAGAAATCTGCGGATGCATTTGCCAAGCAATATGCCTACTTATCCATCATTGTTTGCCGTGCGCAAGGATTGGCCGCAGCTGCTACATATTTTGGATAAAGGGCTAAAAACACTGACTGAAGCCGATCGTGCGGAAATTTTCGATCGTTGGTTTACGGTAGAGATCCGCCAAGGTGTTGATGAAAGTAAGGTGGTTGATTTAGTGCTGCAAATCGTTGGCATCGGTGTATTTTTGTTAGCATTAGTCTTTTTTTGGAACATGTCGCTGCGCCGAGAAATTGGTTTACGCCGTGAGATGGAACAAAAGATGCGGTTTATGGCAACCCATGACGACTTGACCAAGTTGGCCAATCGAAATCTGCTCGAAGAGCGATTGACCCAAGCATTACATCAACATGCTCGGCACCAGGAAAAATTAGCCTTGTTGTTTCTCGATTTGGATGGCTTTAAAG
>JBBKWN010000010.1:0-6700 GCA_037968955.1 Rheinheimera sp.
ATATGCTTGGTGTTAAAAGCCAAGGAGAATTAGAGCTATCATTTTTTTGAAGCACCAACAATTCGATGTAATTCGCAAAATGCGAAATTCATCCAAAAAACGAACGACAGCTTTTAAGGCAAAGCAGAGATTCGTTTTTCGAGAGAGCCTGATCTGGACAGCCTGCGCTCATCGCAGTCATCAAGACATTTCACCAAACTTAATTTTTTGTAGAACTTGAAACAGTTCTTGTTTATCGACTGTATCAAGCAAACTGCTAGGACATTCACCACCTAGTTATGTTATCGGCGTATCAAGCCACTCATTTATCCGAGTTGTATTGTGATCAAAAACAACATCAAGCTCATGCCGCAGTTTTTCAGACATCGGTTGTGAATGCCAAAGATTGCTTTGCATGCCTCATTACTCCTCACGAGCTTAGAACTTAGCAATAAATAAGTGAGAACGAAAATTAGCCATGCTCACTTGGAAATGCTTCCATTTTTGCGGCCTTTAACACGGCATCTGGATATAATTCCAAGATGTTGATCAGCGTATTTCCACCAAGCCAGCTATTGAAGGACATGAACTGGTTAATTGCTCTCAAAGCCCCACGTTTGCAACTGCGTCTTACCACAGGTTGCAAATTAACTTCACCGCCACTTTCACTGAAAGTACCACTTTGTCGGATCGTGGTTTAGTACCAAAACCAGTTAAATTTTACCGGATTGTACGATGAATAATTTGGTAAAAAGTATGATGGGAAATTAAACGGTTCCACCAACCCGGACACTCGAGCCTTTTTTAACCCTCATTTTTTAAATGCCTGTCCTAAGTTTCACCCCGACGGCCCGAATGGTCTGCCACGTTATTGCATTCATGTCACCGTATTGGATTTCGTCGCACGGCAGGGCCGCAGTTAACTTATGTTTTGTTGCCAGTGTTGTTATCGTCCACCGCAGGCAATAAGTTCTCTTCGTCTGACTTGCTCAATTCAGCATTAAACTGCTGTTCAATGCTGTCATCGGTACCGATATCGACCGCTGGCTCAGTATGAATAGCCACTGCGTGCGTTGATTCAGTCTGTTGCTTATGTTGCTTATGTTGCATAGCGCTATCCTGCTTTGCCGCTTCAACCATATGGATGCGATAGATTGGCTCAGGCATTTCGATGCCAGCTTTGTCAAAGGCTGTTTTCACCAGCCGTATGGCCTCACTACGGGCTTTTAAGAAATCAGTATCGCGCTGATCAATCCAGCCCAGCACCCGCACACTGACTGTGCTGTCTCCCAGCTCCTGTACCAGCACCCTTGGTCTGGGTTCAGCTAATATGCCTGGCATCTCATGTAATGTGGCAATCGCCAGTTGCCGCACCTTCAGTAAATCAAGCTCTACCGACACGCCAACATTAAATTCAAACCGCCGCAGCGGGTTGCGGGTAAAATTGGTCATCGGCGAGGTAATAATCTGGCTGTTGGGTATGCGTAAATGGTTGCCGTCCAGCGTCATTAGCACCGTATCACGCGACGTTAAGCGCATGACTTTACCAGTCATATCATCAACCTGAATAAAGTCACCAATGGCAAAAGGATTACGGGTACTCAGCAATACGCCGGCCAGGTAGTTCTCGACAATATTGCGAAAGGCAAATCCCAGCGCAATACTAATAACCCCGGCCACGCCCAGCATAGCGCTAACCAGCGCGGTGGCATCGAGCAATTCCAGCGCAATCAAAATACCGATGCTGGTCACAATGAACCGCACGAAGCGCATACCGAGGTTAGTGGCCAGTTCACTCAGCCCAAACCGCCGTAATAGGACGCTGCGGTTAGACAGCCAGCTGCCGGCCACAGCGAACAGCGCCACTGCCAGCAATGCCAGCAACAACAAAGGCAACATTTGCACCGTGGTACCAAGCATTTCCCGGAATTTTTCAGCCGCAGGTGCTAAGCGGGAACTGACCGCCAGCTGCTCCTGCAACTGGTTTTGCACATGCACCACACCTTCCAGGCGGTTGGCAATGACTGTCATATCGTTTTTCAGCTGGGCACTGGCTACCTGTCCCTGCAAAGTAATAACCCCGGCCTTCACGCTAATCTCAACATCTTGCAGGCCGGAGATTGACGCTGTTATGTCCCTCAGCCGCGCCGCAATTGCCTGATCCAGCGGTACATTAACCACCTTTATTTCAGTGTCAAGCTGCTCGCTGTCGGCTTGCTGCGCAAACGCGCTACTGCAAGCCAATATCCAAACTGCCAGTACCAGCTTTAGCCATAGCTGCATTGCCCCTCCGGTTTACTGTTATATTTAATACGCTTACTATAGCTGGCAGCGTACTGAAACGTCGAAAACAAGCTACCAATCAGCGCGTATTCTTGCCAGTGCCGAATATAAATTTCAGGCCACTTTCCAATCAATTGCCAAACATGGACATGAACCTTTTCAGGGAATTTCTGGCCATACATGGACGCTCTCTTGCCTGCCAAGTAAGCCAAGCTTACCAGCAAGCTTTTGTTTGCTGGTTTTGTTTGCTGGTTTTGTTTTTTTATATACCCAAACTGTTTTGTTGATGCTGCAGGCTTTACAGATAAAGTTCTGTCCTGACATATATTCGGGTTATTTTTTGCTGAGCCCCCATCATCGACCGGTTGCCAGAAGCGGATTGTTTCTGCGTTAAACCTAGCCAAACGGCGAAGTCCTTCGCATTTTTAAAAGCTTGCGCTTTATCAACCGACGCAGCAACAGCTGAATCGAGAATCGGGCCAACGCCTGGTAAACTCAATAAAATCTGGGCTGCAGGGCTTTCGCTGATAAAGCATTTTAGCCGCGTTTCAATCTGTGATTGCTGCTCATGTAACTGTTGGTAGTCTTCAAAGATTGTTGAATAACGAAACGCATGGTTGCACTGAGTTCGGTATCCAGCAGTGAAGTGAGACCTTCAAAAAATGCTTTATGGCCTTTGTTGAACACCAAACCAAAATCGGTCAATAAACCGCGGGTTTGATTACTCAGCGCGATGCGCTGGGCAATGAGTCGCTCACGAATGCTGTGCAGCATCAGAATTTCTTGCTGGTACTCAGTTTTAACCGCCACCGCGCGAATAAAAGGTCGCTGACTGGCCTCAAAAATAGCCAAATAATCATTACGGTCATTCTTATTGCCACGCAAATGGCGTGACATGCTGTGCCGGAATAAGTTGTACTTGATAACCCAGTTGTTGCAATTCACGACCCCAATAATGGGCAGAATAACAAGCTTCCATCACCATCTTGCACGGCAGATGGGTTTTGATAAATTGATGAAAAGCTGCACGGCTGAGTCTTTTTTCCTGCTGAACTTTGTGTTGTTCATCAAACATCATCAATTGAAAAACACTTTTTGCCAGATCGATAGCGATGGTGCTAATTCTCATAGCGGACGCTCCTGTGTAACTGAAAGGCATCAACATCAGTTTGGCGCATTGACGCCGGCTCGGGAGCGTCCATCTCATCACCCGGATTCCTTTTTAATTCTAAAGTGTGCAAGAACGACAGTAGCCTGATCCGCGTTATCCAGTAGAAGTTGTCAGGGGTCGCCAGCAGAGCAGACAATTTGGTGCAGCGCCTACATCTGATATAAATTATGTGAGTTCACATTTAAAAACTGAATATCCGCTTTGCGATGACAGCAAACTTTTTGTTTGGGAGAACATTACTGGTTTCAGCAACCGCTTTTTGCTCATCGGTAATATTCAAAAGTTAAAATGCGTCACGCGTTTTCCTTGGCAAAGGTCAGATTGAGCACCGTCTCATTTATGTAACCCCACCTTCACGAGTCAATATTCACCTTGAATGCCGTGGGCGGATTAAACCGCACACCATGCCAGCGCAGCCCAGCCGCGTTTTTTCGTCGTCCATGACAACCAAACCGTCAGTCGTCCCTTGTTGATTGCCGCCACTTTGCAGAAAAGCGACACTGCACTTATCGGATATATGACAAAGAAACAACCTAACATGTTGGATTTTTTGGAGTTATGCAAACTACGTTCATCTGGGAATACAGCACTATGCGCAATGTTACTTCTCGTAAATCCGTTGTTGGTCAAGCAGTGGCATGCGCTGTGTTGCTGACCGCCATGTTAGGCCTGCAGTCAGTCAACGCACATCAATACACCGCGCTTATCGACGCAAAAAAATATGCCGAAGTCGAAACTGCTGTCGCCGCTCAACTCGCCATCGAGCCGAATAATGCCGATGCGTTGGTCGCCAACATTGATTTAATTTTGCTCGAGGGAAACGTTAAACGTTTTGACGACGCTATTAAATTTGCTGAGCAATGCATTCTGCACAACCCTAAAAATTCTGCATGCCATGAGTCGCTTGGCAATGTCCTTGGCTCCAAAGCGGAAAAAGGTGACATGATGGATGCTATCGGTTCTCTTGGCACCATTCGCGATTCTTTCAAAAATGCGATTGAATTAGACCCGGCCAACTATAACGCTGTAGTTTCGCTGATGTCGTTTTATCTGGAAGTGCCGGGTTTAATGGGCGGCAGTACGTCCAGCGCGAAAAAGCTGATCCGCGCAACCGAAAAATCAAACCCGGAAGTTGCAAAGTTACTGCAAGCAAAACTCGATTTGTATAACGAAGACTTTGCAAAAGCCAGCGCAGGCGCTTTGGCTGTTCATGCAGGCAACGCCGATAATAGCACTGTCATCGCCAAGCTACAGCGCGACCTGTTAGTTGAGATTGGGTTGACACTAAACAGAGAAAAGCAGTTTGTCGACGCTGAAAAAGTCTTTTTGACTGTGATCCAGCGCCACCCTGATGCTGCACCGGCTTATCTTGGTCTTGGCCGGTCATTACTGGAACAAGGCAAACCACAAGCTGCACTGTTATCTTTAGAAAACTCTTTGCGGATCAATGCCACTGCGGTGGTCCTGTACCGGTTAGGCCAAACATGGCAGGCATTGGGCGATAACACCAAGGCAGTGTCTTCCTTTGAACAAGCACTGGCGTTCACGCCTGCATTACCGGCAAAAGCCCGTACTGATGCGCAAGCACAATTAAAAGCATTAAAAAAACGTTGATTTCGGAACGAAATAACCTGCTTTCTCGACAGTTTTAAACACACATTGGGGTAACAAAATGAACGAAGTTTCTAAATATCGAATTTATGCGCTGCGGGCCATGTATTTACTGGTGGTCGTTGGGCTTGCTATAACCATGTGGCCAGGTGTATTCGCTGCGGAAAAACCGTTTGCCAGTTGGGGCAATGCCCAAACGGTACAAACCTCGATGATGGGCGCGTTCTGGTTACTATGCGTGTTAGGGATTCGCTATCCACTGCAGATGTTGCCTATCCTGATGTGGGAACTCATCTGGAAAACGATTTGGTTAGTCGCGGTGCCGTTGCCTTTATTCCTCAATGGCACTTTCGATGACAAACTCATACCGAATGTGATTGCGATCGGCATGGTGGTGCTGGTCTATCTGGTGATGCCCTGGTCTTATGTCTACCAGAATTATGTGAAAACGCCGGGCACGCCGTGGTTTAGCCCGAAGTCATAAGTGACGAAACAAACGACGTAATTCGCGAAGAAACAAGCGAAGCAGCAGGCGTAAAAACGGGCATGGCAACGATAGATTTTCCGTCACTGTTGACGCGATCCAATCGTTGTCATGCCAGACTGGTTATTCGCCGCTGGTTTCCACCCCCATCCTGTTCGTTGACCAATGCGAGTGAAGTGCATCATGAAAAAAGCGCTGTGGTTTATCCTTCTTTGCCTCACGTTATTGCTCACGCTGTGTGCGGGTTTATTCGCATATTTCGTCTATACGCCCGCTCCCGAGATGCCACCACTGACCGGTGAGCTGACCAAAGCCACGCTGGAAGTGAATGGTGAAACTTATACCTACCGCTTATATCTGCCCAAGGACTTAGCCAAAGGCGCGCCGCTGGTGATGGTATTGCATGGTTCGGGTCAAAATGGCGCGCAAATCCGCACCGAAACCGGTTATGGTTTTGAGCGACTCGCTGATCAGCATCGCTTCGCGGTCGTCTACCCAAGTGGCAAATCGTTTGACTGGAACGACTGCAGCAAAACCGGCGACTTTCTAGTGAATGGGCGTGAACTAGATGACGTGCAACATCTGAATACCCTAGTCGACCGGCTTATCGCCGAACATGGTTTTGATCAAAGCCGGGTGTTTGCGACCGGTGTTTCAGCGGGCGGTTTTATGTCATTGCGCTTGGCGCTTGAATCACCGACTCGTTTTCGCGCCGTGGCAGCAGTTTCTGCCAATGTCCCTGTTGCCGATAATTTCAAATGCAAACCTGCAGCACAAGGTGCGTCGGTGATGATTATGAATGGTACCCAAGACACGATTGTTCCTTATGCCGGTGGCGAGGTTGAATTGTGGGGCATGTTTTTCCAAAACGGCCAGGTCAGATCTTCAGAGAATTCGGCTGAGTTCTTTGTCGCACACAATCAATTGCCCGTGGCCGCAAAACGTGAACTTCCGCTACCCGCAACGAAGAATGTGAAAAGAATGCAATGGCGTGATGAGGGTCGATTCGAAGTCGAACTTGTCACTATCGTTGAAGGTGGGCACGGCATGCCGCAACCCTATTGGCAACGTCCACGTATTTTAGGACCATCGCCGATGGAGCCAAATGGTCCAGAGCTGATTTGGGAGTTCTTTGCGCGACAAAAGCCTTAACAAATTTGGTCGCTTGACAC
>JBBKWN010000011.1:0-85061 GCA_037968955.1 Rheinheimera sp.
GGTGAGCAGCATGAGCCGACGCCGCAACTGCCATGACAACGCGGTGGCCGAGAGCTTCTTCGAGCTGCTCAAGCGCGAGCGCATCAAGCGAAGAATCTACCTCACTCGGGCAGAAGCAAGGTCCGACGCCTTCAACTACATCGAGATGTTCTACAACACCCGGCGTCAGCACGGACACAACGACGGGCTGTCTCCGGTAGAGTTCGAAAAGCAGTTCTCAAACCGAGGCTTCCAAGTGTCTACAGAAGCGGGGGCGATTCGGGCCAGTCCACACTGACCCCGTTTTTCAAAGGATTATTTGCCTTCATCCGGCACACGGGCGGAATGAATTGCATCCTTCTCTTCTGCATCTTTTCGCAGACTGTCGATAAATTTTTCTTTCAGGGCGGCTTTATCCTTTACATTATGGTCAGTGCCGTGCTTACGGTCATAGTCTTGCGAGTGGCTTGATTTGTTTTTCATATCAATCCTTCCTTGGTAGGGAACGAGAGTCTAGATTCACTGAATCGCGGGCATCTGTTCGCTACCGAACGGCTGTCTCAGGGATAGAAGAAAAAGGGGTCATATATGGACGCCTCCCCCCGGTCAAGCCTCGGCGATGAAATGGATCGGTGCTCGGACATATATTCTGCGTCGTTGTTGATGCGTGGATTGCAGCCTCGCGCCGTGATGAGCTTCGATCCTGGGAGTCCAAACAGTCCGGCCACTACCGTGGCGTTCGAGCGCCCAGAACAGTCCACTGGACTGTTCTCGCCCGCGCGCTCTCACCCACGCGTGCTCATGGCACGTGTCCCCGCAGTGAATGGGTCGGAGTCATTTCTTCGCGGCAACGACTCCTGCTTCAATCACACCTCGATGCCGTTGCCCATGTTGCGAAACAGGAGCGCACCGGTTCCGTGGGTGGGCGCGGACGCAGTGTCCTGGAGCCCGTTGTCTTGCTAATCCTTTGGGCGCTTTGCGGCGTTGTCCTGCACGTACTGCTCGTCAGCGTTGTGCTTGATCGAATCGTCGTACTCGCCAGGCACGCCTTTACCGCGTTTATCGCGCAGATGGTCGTGCACCTTTGCTCCGCGCGATGCCAGGTCGACGTCTTTCAGCTTGTCGCTGATTGCATTGTCGTTTGACGGCTGGTGCAGGCCTGTCTTCTTGCCACTGGCCTCGCCGGAACTGCCCCCGGCTGGGCCGGGCGATGAAGTGGACGTGGATTTGCTCATTGAATGCTCCTGGTTTAACGCGGTGGGATGCAATGACGAGTGCGCGACCCCATACCGCTGGACGACCACTGCGCACAAAGACTGGTCTTGATGCTGCCCGTGCGAAAGGCTGGAAAGGTGATGGAAGGCAAGAATTCAGGGAAAAGCATCGCAAGGATATTATTGGGAATGTTCTTTCATGACGCAAAACGCATATTCGAACAGCCGGCGTGAACCAATGTGAGTGAAGCAACTGTCTCTCGCGTCAACGCGAAGAGCTGAAACGTTTTGCACTGTGAATCATCAATCCGCAACAACAGGTACCTTTGCAGGATTGTGCTCAATGGCTTCGGAGTTGCCGGGATTGCGGGCTGAAGCGCCGTCGGAACACATCCGGCCACTGTTCTCCTGCTGCGTGAGGCCCCAGAAATCCGCGATGTGACGGGTCGAGGAAATGCCAACCTCCAGCATGTACTTGCCCTCTTCTCCGAGACCCTCGTCTCCCCCGGCGCTGATCGGCGTACCGTGGCCCATTTGTCTGATGATGTATTCCTCGATTACCACCCTTCCGCCCGCGTCGCACCAGATCCTCCGGGGAAAGCCGTCGACCTCCTCCACATGTGTGGGCGGTCCTTCGACCTTGTGGATTTTCTGCCATTGCCGGACGATGGAATCGGCGTTGGAACTGTCGACGGTCGTGTCGCGGTCGCCATGCCAGACCGAGATCGTTGGCCAACGACCGGTAAAGTTCGAGGCTCCGCGCTCAAGTGCGTCCAGCCTGCGGTCCGACGGACCGCCATATCCCTTCATGCGAAAGACCGCCTGCATCAGGTTGCCCGCACTACGGTAGGGCAGCCCGGCGATGATTGCGCCCCCCGCGAACACGTCTGGATAGGTCGCCAGCATCACGGATGTCATGGCACCACCCGAGGAAAGCCCCGTGATGAAGACGCGCGTCGGGTCAACGGCGTGATCGTCAACGACTTGCCTGATCATCTGACGGATAGAAAGCGGTTCGCCGCCGCCACGGTGGCTGTCGCCAGTCTGGAACCAGTTGAAGCCGCCAACGGCATTGTTGGTCCGTCGTTGCCCAGGAAACAGGAGTGCTATCCCACATTCATCGGCGAGAGTTGACCAGCCTGATCCGGCATCATAGTTCTCCGCCGACTGGGTGCATCCATGCAGCACGACGACGAGTGGACCGTTCTTCGGGAAGTTCTTCGGAACATAAGTGTCCGCGCGCAGCGACCCTGGATCAGTTCCGAAGTTGCTCAGGACAGTCAAACGATCGGGGGTATCTGCAGATATCGGCATCTGAACTCCTTTTGCGTGAGCCAGGGTCGGTCCACTGTTGTCAAGACGCACCGGCACGACAATTGTCCCCGCCGTGGGCGTGGTGACGCCGACTACGTCGCTTGTTGGAACATGGGAATGACAGCCTAGACTCACTGAGTCGATATCGTCCGTTCGCTACCGAACAGGATCCGGGGAGCCGAGTCAGCGCCATTCATCCGATGAAGTCACCTGTCCCGGCCTCGATTCCATCATCTACCTCGAGCAGATTCTTGGCGGCCGTAACGGTGCAATGCCTTTGGGTCAATGCGCCATACGGTTGCACACGAAGCAGAGTATTGGGTGTCCTGGTTCGGACATCCTGGTTCGGAACACACCCGAGAACTGGAAAAAGCGCCACGACTCTGCCGCTAGCCCTTCGCGCGAATGTCGATCTGAATCCAACCCGCGCCGGGCACGCATCCGAACCGGCTGGTTGCGAACACACGTCGATCGCGCGCCAGTTCACGGAAATTGATCCCACCGACAACGACGCACCATTGGAACCGGTCGTTGGCTTCTGCGCGCCGTCGATGCCGCCCGGACTGCATTGCTGCCTGGAACTGGTCGATCTGACGGGCCGCATTGCGCGACCGGGCAAGTGTGGCCGGATCGATCCGCAAGCGACACCTGTCCTGCGTGAACTCGGACTCGAAGACAACCGTATCAGTCACGCCGTTACCGCAAGGTCAGCAACAAGGGAAAGAACATTTCCCGGCCCCGATGCCCGACGACGAAAGCCGGCAGCAAGACCTGGGCTGAAGGACCGAACGAACCGATTTTTCGCGGTGACTGCGCCGCGCCTACGGTACCGCGTGGTCGCGCGACGGTCGCAATGAGTGAGAACGGGAGGCGGCAGGCGACAGGCGGCAGCGAAATCAGGGGTCAAAGCACCGTTTCAGACGCGCGGTCCAACGCTTGCGTTCTTCGTCCACTACCGCGCTCATGGTTGGCTCCATCTGTTGGCTGCACCTGAGCAGAAAAGCATTGGGCGTCACATGACTGCCGAGTCGAGAAGCGCCATTCAATCGAAACCCGGCCATGTGTTCGCAAGCGCACAGACCCTTCCCAATCGACGTGACAACTTCGTCATTGGTTTATCCCAACCCGATGGCACCGGAGGGTTGATGACCGTAGCACTCACTGCTCCTCCCAATGAACTGCGCCACGTCACCCAATGGCACGATGTTGAATCACTTCCCGGTATCGATCGTGTATGGCCTGATCGGCGCCTCGCTGGTGCACCGCGGTGACTGGGCATGTTGTGAAGACCGAAGCCGACGCACTGATGAAGTCCGTCTGCAATGCTTCGGTTCGATCGCAGGATCGGGACAAAGCGCCACTGTTGTTCGCGCGCGCGTCGTCGCGGGAGCACCGGCATGCACCACCGGCAGCAATGATCCGCTGAGGACTTCCTGAATGGCCAAGATCAAGACGACACGTGCTCCCGAGGCGAACAGCGGTAGCGACATGGTCAACGGCGTCGACAATCACGGATCGCGGCCAGGATCGCGATACGATTGCCAGCAGGATTCCTGCGATGCGTGACCCGTGGGAAAAACCGTCGGACTTCAAGGGCTGGGCGGTGTTCGCGCTCGGCCTGTTCTTCATCCTGTTCGGCTTGCCGCTGCTGATCGGTGGTGCTCGGCTGATTGCGCTCGGCGGGTCGTGGTACTACCTCCCGGCCGGACTTGCGTTCATCGCTTCGGGGGCTTTGCTGATGCTTCGCCGGCGGCTCGGCGCCACGGTCTACGGCGCATTGTTCGTCGTGACCGTGTTCTGGAGCCTGTTCGAGGTCGGCCTCAATGGTTGGGCGCTGGTGCCCCGGATCTTCGGCCTGTCGATCCTGTTGCTGCTGGTGCTCGCGGCTCTGCCGGTCTTGCGGCCGGTTCGGTCAGTGCGCCGGCTTGCATTGATCGGTCTGGGTGGATTCGCCACGGTGGTGGTTGTGCTCGGCATCCTGCTGGTGATCGCTGGTCGCCCAGCGGTGCATGGCGCCGTGCCGGTGGTATCGATAGCGGCAACCGGCGCGGCGCCCGTGCCGGTCGGCGCGGACTGGTTGGCGTATGGCGGTACTTACGGGGCGCAGCGTTATTCGTCGCTGAAGCAGATCGATCTTGACAATGTCGGCCAACTGACGCGCGCGTGGGAATACCGCACCGGCGACCTTCCGTCGGAACGATGGGGTGCGGAGACGACGCCGCTGAAGATCGGCGACACGGTATATTTGTGTTCGGCGCGAAATATCCTGATCGCGCTGGACGCGCGCACCGGCAAGGAGCGCTGGCGCCACGACCCCAAGATTGCCGATGATGCCATTCCCTACACGGCCGCGTGTCGAGGCGTGGCCCATTTCGCCACTTCCGGCTTGCAGGCCTGCGCAAATCGCATCATCGAGGGAACGCTCGATGCGCGCCTGATCGCGGTCGATGCCCGCACCGGCGTACCTTGCGCCGATTTCGGCGACAACGGCTACGTCGATACCACGCGTGGCATGGGCAGGATCGCGCCGGGCATGGTGTCGATCACCTCGCCACCAACCATTGTGCGCGGCATAGTCGTGGTGGGTCACCAGATTTTGGATGGCGAGCGGCGCAATGCGCCCTCGGGCGTGATCCAGGGTTTTGATGCCATCACCGGCGAATTGCGCTGGGCCTGGGATTTAGCCCGCCCAGACCGTTCGGGCATGCCTCCAGAGGGCGAAACTTACACCCGTGGCACCGCCAACATGTGGACAATTGCATCGGGCGACGAGCAGCTTGGTCTGGTCTATCTGCCAATGGGCAACTCGGCCGCAGACTACAACAGCCGCACGCGCTCGCTGAAGGAAAATGAGTTCGCCAGTTCGTTGGTGGCACTGGACGTGACCACGGGCAAGCCAGCCTGGAGTTTCCAAACAGTGCACATGGATGTGTGGGATTACGATCTGGGTTCGCAAGCAACACTAGTAGATTTCCCCACAGTGACGGGGTCGGTGCCGGCGCTAATTCTGCCCAGTAAGCAGGGTGAAATATACGTGTTAGATCGCCGTACTGGAACGCCACTCACCGGTGTCGAGGAACGAGCTGCGCCGACGGGAGGTGTTGAGCCTGAACAGCGTGCCGCGACGCAGCCGTTTTCGCTTTATCACACATTGCGCAAGCCGGACATAACTGAGAAAGACATGTGGGGCATGTCGCCGATTGACCAGATGCTGTGCCGCATCCAGTTTCGTCAGGCGACTTACGAGGGCATTTACACTGCGCCGACGGCAGACACACACTGGATCCAGTACCCGGGCTATAACGGTGGCTCAGATTGGGGCGGCGTTTCACTCGATCCAGATCGCGGCATTATCATCGCAAACTACAACGACATGCCCAACTACAACCGCCTAGTGCCACGCGCTGAAGCCGACCGGCTCGGCTGGTTTCCGCGCGACGATCCGCGCAAGCCCAAGGGCGACCCAAAGGACGAGGGAGGGGCTCAGATAGGCGTGCCTTACGCGATTGACGTCAACGCCGGTTGGCGCATGCCCTACACCGGTTTACTCTGCAAGCAGCCACCCTGGGGCGGCATCCGTGCTATCGATCTACGCAGTGGCAAAACACTCTGGGACCGTCCACTCGGTACCGCGCGCGCCAACGGTCCCTTTGGCATTCCATCAATGCTGCCGCTGCAGATTGGCACACCCAATAACGGTGGCTCGGTGGTCACTGCCGGCGGCCTGATCTTCATCGCCGCCGCTACCGACAACCTGATTCGGGCGATCGATATCGACACCGGCAAAACTGTTTGGCAAGACATATTGCCAGCCGGTGGCCAGGCGACGCCGATGGTTTTTGAGGTGGACGGTCGCCAGTACATCGTTATCACTGCCGGTGGTCACCATTTCATGGAGACGCCCAGCGGCGATTACATCATTGCCTACGCACTGCCTGAAACCGACTGAAACCGATTGATAGCACCTATTTTTAATTCATTACATACACTTAAAAGTGATCGACTTGTGAGAAATTTAACGAGCAACATTAGCGCAAGGTTTTGGTTTTTTTACTCGCGTCTGCTCCCTGTCTGGGCGACGTCATTACGAACAAAACTGTTGTAGACGCTGTGTTAGTGACAGGTACAATACGCGATCAAAATGGCGCTACAGTTCCATTGAGCCGGAGCGAAATAGATACAAACGGAATAGTCTTAACTCGCCCTAGGCATAGCAGTGAATTAATGCAACGGGTATCGGGTGCATGGATAAGTCGGGGCAGCGGTCAGGAACACCTAACTGCTTTGCGCTCTCCCGTTTTGACCGGCGCCGGTGGTTGCGGCTCGTTTTATATGGCGGTGGATGGTATAGAGTTAACAACGCCGGGTTTTTGCAATGTGAATCAGCTATTTGACGCAAACCCGGAACGGGCATCGGAGATCGAAATTATTAAGGAACCCGCGACAGCCCTTTATGGCTCGAACGCTATGCATGGGGTGATTAATCTTTTTAGTGTTCTTCCGCCAAAAAGTAAACAACAAGTGTTGGGTTTTGATGTCGGCGGATTCGGTGATACCCGAGCACGTGCGGCTTTCAAAACGGTTGGGATAATCAAGGTTTGAGTCTGCTTGCCAATATCACTTCTGATCAAGGCTTTGTTGACAACACTGGCTTTGAGCAGCAAAAAGTGAGTGTACGTTATGATGATGCGCGCGGTTTTTGTTGCACTATTCGTGGGTATGAATGTTCCTCAAAAAAGGAGCCTGATGGCTCCTTTTTGCTGTGCTTAATGTTATTGGTTTCTGATCATTATTTTTGTCTGCTTGAACATCTGCGCTCTGGTCATGGTTTTTTGTGGTGAGACATCTATTACAGTTTGTCAATTTGCTGTTTTAACGTATACGATTTGTCAGTGACAATGGCTTCAAGTGTTGCTACACGCTGTTTTAAATCATAAATTTCTTGCTTTAACACATCGTTGCCAGCATTGCCATTTTGTAGCTTTACTTTGGTTTTACTGTGCTGCTCATAAAATGCGTAGCCAAAGGCTAATACGACTGCAACAAACCCAATATCAAAAACACCCATGTTAATTTCCTTTTCGTTTGATTGATAACTGATTAAAGCAATTGTTATACCAAAGTAATAGTTATATAAAAACAGTAGCTTAGATATTTTTTACCACAAAGTATTTTCCGTTTAACCAGATAGTAGTCAATTTTACCAGTCGGTAATGGTAAAATTCGGCAATTCTTAGTTGTTGAGCAAATTGATATGGATGAGATGAAGCCGCCGGCAACAAGCGACCTGATTGTTTATTCTGACGAGTATTGGATGCGTTATGCATTGTCCTTAGCAGAGCAAGCTGAGCGGGCGGGGGAGATCCCTGTGGGCGCAGTGCTGGTGCAAAATAATCAGATCATCGGTGAAGGCTGGAATAGGTCGATTGCTGAGCATGATCCATCAGCCCATGCCGAAATGGTGGCTGTGCGCCAAGGCGCTGTCCATCTGCAGAACTATCGGCTACTCAATACGACGTTGTACGTTACCCTGGAACCTTGTGCCATGTGCGCCGGCTTAATGGTCCATAGTCGTATTCGCAGGTTGGTTTTTGGTGCTTACGATGCAAAAACAGGCGCCGTAGGATCGGTAATAAATCTGGTGCAACATCCGATGTTAAATCATCAACTGGCAGTGACAGGTGGTGTACTGGCGAATGAGTGTGGTGAGAAACTATCGTTGTTTTTCCGTCAGCGTCGGCAACAACATAAGCAGCTAAAGTTGCGAACCGTGATCGAGCAATCGTCAGTAAAGAGTGAATGAAACAACTGCGCGGCTGCTGCAAGCAAGGGTTGATAAGCGCATCAGACCATCATGTCGGACTGTAGCTGATGTTGAGTGATGGTTTGGTAATTGCGTTGTCGCCGATGTAATTTCATCACAGCGAGGCTGCGTTTTACTCGGCGTCGTACGGCACTGACGTCCATAATGCGGCGTTTTCGCAGCATTTTTGGTTTTTTTCGTCTGATCATTGGTGATGTCCTGTGTTGGCTGGGGTCCAGCTGAGTCAATATTATTGACGATGGTTTTCACTATAACCAGCTACAGATGGATTCTCAAGATGGCTTGATGGCTGCAAATTTTGACGTTACTTGTTGCCGGTTTTACCGGGCGGTTTTGGCTCGGCTGCTTTGGGATTGACCGGCGTAATTTTTGCTGGTAATTCAGCGTACTCTTCCGCTAGTTTTTGCCTTTGTTGCTGAATTTTTAACTCAGTTTGTTTTTTCTCATCAACCCATAGCAAGGTGTCGTAATAACGGCGAATGTTTTCAACATAATAAACCGCATGGTCGCCACGAGCATAACCAGTGCGGGTCTTACTGTAATATTTCCGTTGTTTTAACAGAGGTAAACGTTGTTTTACCTCGGCCCATTTATCTGGATCTGCACCATCGAGTTCGGTCAGTTGGCGTGCGCTGTCGACATGGTTGTAGCCAATATTATAAGCTGCCAAGGCGAACCAAAGCCTATCGGGTGACTTTACTCGTTCAGGGATCCGATCAAGCAGTTTTTGTAAATAGCGACTACCGCCGCGAATACTTTGGGCTGCATCAACCCGACTGGTCACTTTCATCATGGTGGCGGTTGGAACTGTCAACATCATCATACCCACCACCCCTTGCGGACTTCGGGCTTTAGGATCCCAACGAGACTCTTGGTAGGCAATTGCGGCTAAAAACCGCCAGTCGTGGCTGCCTGAGTGCTGTTCAAATAACGCACGATAGCGTGGCAATTGCTGATCAATCGCCTCAATATAATCGAGGGTATCGGCGTAGTTAAATTTGCGGACATGGCCGAAATACTTATCTTCCAACGTTAAGAGCTCTGCGCCTTCATAACTACGTCCGAAAAACTCAACCAACACACTAAAGAGCGAGTCGTCGTGGTCTTTGGGTAATAGCCAAGCCACCGGTTGTTTGCTTTTTAACACGAGCGCCACACCAAGATCCGGATAAAAACGCTGATTAATGGCCAACATATGGGAATCAGTCACGGTATAACTTATTTTGCCTTCGGCGACTTGTTGCAGAAGTTCCGTGGCATCATCCGTGCTATTGAGAGTAATTTTTAAGCTGGGGAACTCTGCTATTTTTGTTTGCAGTGTTTCCGCTTGGCTCGATCCCTGAATGACCACCACCGGTTCGTTAATATCGGCTAAACTTGCCGGCTTTTTGCTGCTTTGTTTAAAAACTAACACTTCATCACTGAGCTGATAAGCAGGTGCTAAACGATATTGCTGGCGTAAGTTTTGGGAGACGGTGGAACCCGCCGCAATGACGTCGACTTGTCCCAAACTGAGCTTTTGTAATAATTCTTCTAAGTGAAAGCTTGGCACTAGCTCTAATTTAACCCCAAGTCTGTCGGCCAATGTCACTGCCAATTCGTACTCATAACCGGTTGGACCATCGGCGGCAACATAGTAGCTAGTCGGGCCGTTTAAGATGCCAACTCTGATGCTATCTCTTTGATAAATTTGATGTAAATGCATAGGCTCTGGCGCTGGCGTACAAGCCGTTAGCGCTAAAGTTAGCATGACAATCAGAATCAAAAACCGCATCAAAGTCCACTCGTGCTACATTTCAGGCGCCTGTTATACCAAAATTCCCAGCGGCAGTCAGTTTTTACTCATACCCTTTAGACGCGTTCTTATATATAATGCGGCGCCTGATTTGAGGTTCCATCGACGTTCAACCCACGGGAAAAAAAGCCTATGTTGATCCTGCGTGGTGCACCAGCACTGTCCGAGTTCAGAATTCAAAAGTTCATTGATCAATGCGCCAAAGCGGCGTTGCCAGTCACCAATCTTTACGCCGAGTTTGTCCATTTTGCCGATCTGACCGCCGACTCGAATGGAGAGTTAAGCGCAGCCCAGCAAAACGTACTCGACAAATTGTTGACCTACGGACCGACCATCACCAGTCATCAACCGAGCGGTACTTTATTGCTGGTGACCCCACGCCCGGGCACCATTTCGCCTTGGTCATCAAAAGCCACTGACATTGCTCACAACTGCGGTTTAAGTCAGGTCAAACGCTTAGAACGTGGTTTAGCTTACTACGTCGACACGAGCCGCTCGTTAACGGCGGCAGAGCAACTACAAGTTGCCGCGCTGTTGCACGACCGGATGATGGAAAGCGTGTTTACTGAACTGACTCAGGCACAGGCATTATTTCGCAAAGCAGAACCCGCTGAACTCTCTTCGGTGGATATCCTGGCCGGTGGTCGCGCTGCATTAGCAGAAGCCAATATCCGTTTAGGCTTAGCGCTGGCTGATGACGAAATTGACTATCTGGTCAGCAACTTCAACACTTTAGGCCGCAATCCAAACGACATTGAACTTTACATGTTCGCACAGGCAAACTCTGAGCATTGCCGCCATAAAATTTTTAACGCCGATTGGACTATCGACGGCGTAGAGCAGCCAAAGTCGCTGTTCAAAATGATCAAGAATACCTTTGCCGTGACGCCGGATTATGTGTTGTCAGCCTATAGCGACAACGCCGCCGTGATGGAAGGCTCCAAAGCAGGTCGGTTTTTCCCGCAAGCTGACACCCAAGAATACCAATATCACCATGAAGACATTCATGTGCTGATGAAAGTCGAAACCCACAACCACCCAACGGCGATTTCTCCGTTTCCAGGCGCAGCTACAGGCTCAGGTGGTGAAATACGTGACGAAGGCGCCACTGGTTTAGGTTCTAAACCCAAAGCCGGTTTAGTCGGGTTCTCGGTGTCCAACTTACGTATTCCTGGTTTTGAACAGCCGTGGGAAACCGATTTTGGTAAACCAGACCGTATCGTAACGGCGCTAGATATTATGCTGGACGGCCCACTGGGCGGCGCCGCATTTAACAACGAATTTGGCCGGCCGAATATTTTAGGTTATTTCCGTACCTACGAAGAAATGGTGCCCAGTCATAACGGCGATGAAGTGCGTGGTTACCATAAACCCATCATGTTAGCCGGTGGTTTGGGCAACATTCGGGCGGAACATGTATTAAAAGGCGACTTGCCGGTTGGCGCAAAATTAGTGGTGCTTGGTGGCCCGGCGATGAATATCGGTTTGGGTGGCGGCGCGGCGTCTTCAATGGCGTCTGGCCAGTCGGCTGAAGACTTAGATTTTGCTTCAGTGCAGCGCGAAAACCCGGAAATTGAACGTCGTTGTCAGGAAGTGATTGACCGCTGCTGGCAGTTAGGTAGCGATAACCCAATCGTGTTTATTCACGATGTGGGTGCCGGTGGTTTATCCAATGCCTTCCCGGAATTGGTCAATGATGGTGGCGTGGGCGGCAAGTTTGAGCTGCGCAATGTACCCAATGATGAACCAGGCATGTCACCGCTGGAGATTTGGTGTAACGAATCACAAGAGCGTTATGTGATGGCCATTCCAGCCGACAAAATGCCGGTGTTTGAACAAATCTGTAAACGCGAACGTGCACCCTACGCAGTGGTCGGTGAAGCAACCGCAGAAAAACACTTAACGCTGTCAGACAAACATTTTGGCAATACGCCAATTGACCTGCCGCTGTCAGTGCTGCTGGGTAAAGCGCCAAAAATGCACCGCGATGTTGAATCAAAACAAACTGCTGGTAAGGCACTGGATTTTGCCGGTGTTAGCATCAAAGACGCCACTGAGCGCCTGCTGCGCTTACCCACCATCGCTGAAAAAACCTTTTTAATCAGCATCGGTGACCGCTCGGTTACTGGCATGGTGGCGCGCGATCAAATGGTTGGCCCATGGCAAGTCCCAGTGGCAAACTGTGCGGTAACAACCGCTGCGCTTGATACGTATCACGGCGAAGCGATGTCATTGGGTGAACGCACGCCAGTGGCGCTGTTAGATTTTGCCGCATCAGCGCGTTTAGCGGTGGCCGAAGCCATTACTAACATTGCTGCGACCGATATCGGTTCATTAAAACGGATTAAATTATCGGCGAACTGGATGTCAGCTGCTGGTCACCCAGGTGAAGACGCCGGTTTATACGCTGCGGTGAAAGCCATTGGTGAAGAGCTGTGTCCGGCATTGGAAGTGACCATTCCGGTTGGTAAAGACTCGATGTCGATGAAAACCAAATGGCAGCACAATGGCGAAGATAAAGCCGTCACGTCACCGTTGTCACTGGTGATCACTGCCTTCGCCCGGGTTGAAGATGTGCGTAAAACCGTCACACCACAGCTGCGCACCGATAAAGGCGCGTCGTCATTGTTGTTGATTGATTTGGGCCTCGGTGAAAACCGCTTAGGTGCTTCGTGTTTAGCGCAAGTTTATAAACAGCTGGGCCAAACAGCACCTGATTTGGCGTCGCCAGAGTTGTTGATTAACTTCTTCAACGCTATCCAGAAACTGACGGCAGAACAAAAATTACTGGCTTACCATGACCGCTCTGACGGTGGTGTATTGCTGACCCTGGCTGAAATGGCTTTTGCCGGTAAAGCCGGTTGGACTGTGGATGTGGCAGCGTTAGGCAATGCGGCGCAGGATGATTTAACCGTGCTGTTCAGCGAAGAGCTTGGCGCGGTGATTCAGGTGGCTGATAGCGAACTTGCCTATGTGCAACAAGTGTTGGCTGAATTTAATCTGGCCACCAATAGCCATCTGTTAGGCGCGGTTAACGATAGCGACGAGCTGATTGTGCGTCGTGGCGACAAGCCAATTTTCAGCGATTCGCGCACGCGTCTTCGCAGCATTTGGGCGGAAACGACCCATCAGATGCAAGCGCTGCGCGACAACCCTGATTGCGCCCAGCAAGAGTTTGCCGCGAAATCCGACAAAAACGATCCAGGTCTGAACGTGAAGTTAAGTTTTGATCTGAACGAAGACGTCGCTGCACCTTATATTCTAAAAGGAGCAAAACCGCGGATTGCCGTGCTGCGCGAGCAGGGTGTTAACTCACATGTCGAAATGGCCGCTGCCTTTAACCGTGCAGGTTTCACCGCGGTAGACGTGCATATGTCGGATATTCTGTCTGGTCGTCGTGGCCTGGAAGAATTTAACGGCTTAGTGGCTTGTGGCGGTTTTTCCTACGGTGACGTATTAGGCGCCGGTGAAGGTTGGGCGAAATCCATCCTGTTTAACGACCAAGCTCGCAGCGAGTTTGCTAGGTTTTTTGAACGTGACAGCACCTTCACGCTCGGTGTGTGTAACGGTTGTCAGATGGTGTCGAACTTAAAATCGCTGATCCCGGGTGCAGATTTATGGCCACGTTTTGTGCGCAATAAGTCAGACCGTTTTGAAGCACGTTTTAGCTTAGTGCAAGTGCAACAAAGCCCGTCAGTGCTGATGGCAGGAATGGCCGGCTCGCAAATGCCAATCGCGGTGTCGCATGGTGAAGGTCATGCCGAGTTTGCCAACAGTGCTGCCTTAACAGCGGCCGAGCAAAGCGGCACCATCGCGCTGCGTTTTGTTGACAACTACGGTCAGGTGACGCAGCAATACCCGAACAACCCGAACGGTTCACCAAATGGTATTACCGCACTGACCACCACCGACGGTCGTGTCACCATTATGATGCCGCACCCGGAGCGGGTATTCCGCGCCGTCAGCAACAGCTGGCATCCGGATGAGTGGCAAGAAGATAGCCCGTGGATGCGGATGTTCCGCAACGGTCGGATTTTCTTAGGTTAATTCTGGCAAATCAGAATGATAAAAAACCAGCTTCGGCTGGTTTTTTTTATCACGAAGATTGCAGCCGTAAAGACACCGGCACCAAGCCCATCGTTAAAATGAATGGATTTATGCAGTGTGCAAACTTGTGCGCAAACATCTGCCCCACAGTAACTGAGTGATTCGGTTATCGATTTTGATTTGCTGTCACCGCTGTTAGTCGATATGCTGGGTTTTGCCTGATGCCACCCTTCTTTGCCGACCTGAATTGTTGTCGGTTGGTGGCAGTCGTACTTTCGCACTCATAACATCGAATAATAAGAAACAGATGAATTCATTATTTCGTCCTGAAGCTTTAGCCCAGCAACAACAACGTTTGCAAGGCGAAGTGAATTTAACCCGGCCACCGACTTTGGTCTGGCTTGCCTGGTTAATCGGCGCTATCGCCCTGATCAGTCTGTTTTTTCTGCTCAGTGGCAATTACCAGCGTAAACAAACTGCGTTTGGCTTGTTGCAACCGGAGCTGGGCGTTGTCAGATTACACACCACCACTGCAGGCGTGGTGAGCGCGGTGCTGGTTAAAGAAGGCGAGCAGGTGATTGCTGGCCAGCCGTTAATTCAGTTAAGTTCCCGACTTTACGTCCAAGGGCAACCAGAACTCAATGCCACTTTGTTGCAAGAGCGGCAGTCGATGCTGAATGCCCTCGTGGCACAAAAACAACAAAATGAACAAAAACATCAGTTGCAGCGGGTTGAGACTGAGCAGAAAATTAATAGTTTGCAACTGCAACTCGTTGAACTGACGCAGCAAATTAGTACCTTTAGTCAGCGGTTGAAACTCAATCAGCAGCAAGTAGAGCAGCTGCAAAAACTAAATGGTACGGGTTATATTTCCGAGTTGGAACTCAATCGGCAACGCGATCTGATGTTGTCGTTACAGCAGCAAGACAAAGTGTTGACTGGCCAGCAGCTGGCGTTGTCAGAGCAATTGTCGCAACAGAAAAGTTTACTGCAACAACTGCCGTTGCAATACCAGCAAGAGCTGACACAGTTGGAGCAGCAAATCTCTGAACACAAAAATCAGTTGGCGCGCTTGCAACATGAACAAAGTAATTTAATCACAGCGCCGGTGGCCGGTGTAGTGAGCGCGTTACAGATCAAGCCTGGTCAGCAGTTAAATCAAGGGGTGTTCGCCCTAAGTTTGTTGCCTGAACACAATCAATTAGAAGCAGTGTTGTATTTGCCAACCCGCGCCATCGCCTTTGTTGAAGCCGGTCAGCAAGCCCGTATTCGCTATCACGCTTTTCCATACCAACGTTTTGGCGTGCATCAGGCTCAGATCATTGAAGTCAGTAGCACCGTGTTGTTGCCCAATGAAGTAACAAATCTAACGCTGACAGAACCCAGCTATCGCTTACGGCTAAAGCTCAGTGCCCAGCAGATCAGTGCTTATAATCGCGAGTTACCCCTTAAAGCCGGCATGACGTTGGAAGCCGATATCATCACCGAACAACGCAGTTTATTACAGTGGTTATTCGACCCGATTTACAGTATTCAGGGACGGTTATAATGAGCAATCCGGCAGAGCGTTTAACGTGGTGGAGTGCGCAGCGACTTCCGTTGGTATTGCAGACGGAAGCGGCTGAATGTGGCTTGGCGTGTTTAGCGATGGTCAGTGGTTTTCATGGTTATCAGACCGATCTCAACGAGCTACGGCAGAAATTCGAACTTTCAATCGAAGGCTGCACCTTATTAGATTTAATGAAATTCGCCGAGCGGTTGGAACTGACCAGCCGGCCACTTCGGATTGAGCTGGATGATTTAGCCGCGCTCAGCACGCCCTGTATTTTGCACTGGGACATGAATCATTTTGTGGTGCTCAAAGAAGTCAAAGCAGGTCGGTGCATTATTCTTGATCCGGCCTTTGGCGAACGTAATTTAGCGCTTGCCGAAGTGTCGAAACACTTCACCGGTATCGCTTTGGAGCTGATGCCGACCACCGATTTTAGCTTGAAAAAAGATGTCCGTAAGTTAGGGTTGTCCGATTTCTGGTCAAAAATCACTGGTTTTAAACGCTCGTTAGTGTTGTTGTTGTCCTTGTCGTTATTGCTGCAGGTTTTCACATTAATCGCGCCTTATTACATGCAATTGGTGGTCGATGACGTACTACTGACGTCTGATGATAACTTATTGCTTATTTTAGCCATCGGCTTTTCATTAGTGTTGTTATTTGAAGTGACCACCAGTACGGTGCGAAGTTTTGTGTTACTGCATTTTGGCAACTCGCTGAATATCCAGATGGCGTCCAATCTGTTTCATCATATGATCCGATTGCCATTGGGTTACTTCGAAAAACGTCATATTGGCGATGTGTTGTCACGTTTTGGCTCGCTCAATCAAGTGCGTGAGTTACTCACCACCGGCCTGATTGAAACTTTGATTGATGGCGTGATGGCGCTCGCCATTCTGGCGGTCATTTTTATCTATAGCCCGCAATTGTCTTTGGTGGTGCTGGCGGCGGTGCTGCTCTATGCCTTGTTCCGGGTCGTTGTGTATCGCAAAGTGCGGCAAATTACCGAACAACAGATTCTGGCCAGTTCAAAAGAGCAATCAAATTTTATTGAGACCGTGCGCGCTATTCAGACCATTAAACTGTTTGGTGCCGAAGTAAAACGGGAAGGTGGTTGGCAAAACCTGAATATTGCGGCAACTAACAAAGAGATGCAGTTGGGTGTGTTTAACATCAGTTATCAAACCTGCAACCGATTGTTGTTTGGGCTGGAAAATATTTTGGTGGTGTACCTCGGGGCTAAGCTCGTGATCGCGGGTGGTTTTAGTACCGGTATGTTGTTCGCCTTTATTGCCTATAAAATTCAGTTTGTGGAGCGGATGTCGCGATTAATTGAAAAAGCCATTCAGTTTCGGATGCTCAATCTGCATTTTGAACGGCTCGGCGACTTGGCATTAACCCACAAAGAACAATTGCATCCGGAGCAAGAGCGACCCCATCAAATCAAAGGCAATTTGGAAATCCGTGGCTTGAGTTTTGCCTATAGCGACGTGACCGATCCGGTGCTGTCCGAGGTGAGCCTGAGTATTCAAGCAGGGGAATCGGTCGCTTTAGTGGGGCCGTCTGGTTGCGGTAAAACCACACTGATGAAGTTGATGTTAGGTTTGCTGCAACCCAAGCAAGGCACCGTTTTTATTGATGGCATTCCGTTGGCACAGCTCGGTTTAGCGCGATATCGTGGCCAAATTGCCGCAGTGATGCAGGACGACCAGCTATTGTCCGGATCGATTCGAGACAACATCGCCTTTTTTGATGACAGCTTTGAGATGGACCGAATTATCGCCTGCGCGCAGATGGCGTCCATTGCCGACGATATTGCAAAAATGCCGATGGGCTACAACAGTCTAATTGGCGATATGGGTTCGGCACTATCGGGTGGCCAGAAACAACGCATTCTACTGGCGCGGGCATTGTACCGACAGCCACGGATTTTATTTATGGATGAAGCGACCAGTCATTTGGATACCAAAACAGAATCTTTTGTCAGTCAGGCGATGCAGAAGTTATCCATTACCCGTGTGATTATTGCGCACCGGCCAGAAACGATCGCTTCGGTTGATCGGGTGATTGAACTTAAAGGGTAATCAAAGCGAAGAGGCCGCTTTTTTCAGTCTATAGAAAAAATGATGCGACCTCTTTGACATAGATTACATACTAAAGCTTTATATACTAAAGCGTTATATATTAAAGCGTTAAATGCTCCAGCGTACGCCGGCCATCATCACCAGCGGGTCAATTTGGACATCAACGCTTTGGATTGTTGTGCCATTGAGTCGCACTTCCCCCACGGTATCAATATCCATTTTGCTGACCATGAAATGAAAACCCCAATGTGGGTCCAATTGGTAGTTCACGCCTGCCTGCACCGCCAAGCCCCAGCTGTCTTTTAATTTCAGGTCTACATCATCACTCGCTTTGGCTACATTGAGCGCCTGCAATGTGCTTTTTAAAGCGCCAGATGCAGAAGAGTCAAAGAATTTGGTGAAGTTCAGACCCACACCAACAAAGGGATCAAATTTGCTGTTACCGAGATCAAAGTGATACTGCGCCAGTAAGGTTGGTGGTAAATGTTTGGTGTTACCAATGTCCAAGCCATCGATGGCTGAACCTTCAACGGTCATGTCATGACTAAACGGCGTGGCAGCAATCAGTTCCATCGTCCAGTTGTTGTCAATTTTATAGTCAATCGTCAACCCTAACTGCGTATTATTGTTGACACCCACAGCGGTTGAACCGGCTGGTAAACCTGCGACTTGCTCTACGACGTTCAAAGAGCTGCTGCTGTCATTAGGCGCAACTTGAATCGCCCCGACGTTCACAGAAATATTGGCCAATGCAGATGCCGAAGTCAGAGTGCCAATAGCCAGCACCAACATGCTTAAAGTTGTTTTCATCATCAATTCCTTCATCTTCTCAGTGGTTTTTTCAACTGCGGGCATTGTGCGCTGTTGAGCGCGGAAAACTTTGGGCTGGATCAAACAATGGCGATGGTATTGGGTGACTTTTTGAAAAAATTTGATTTAAAACAAGCTTTTTCAAGATGTTGAAGCCGCCAGAATAAGGGGCGTTGTTGGACGCTGTTGTTCTATAGCAGTCTTTTTTTTCGATCAAACTAGTCGTAAATGTGTTTTTACAATCAATTTTGTTGAAAAATTACATACCTATGTCGCTTTGGATACTTTGCAAGCAGCAGGGGCGCGGGTATAGTACAAATAGCTTATTTGCGGCGCAGGCCTTGGCTTTATTGCATGGCAGGGGGAGAGAACTGCATTATCCGCAGCTAGGTACACGCAGGATAGACAAACCATAACAAGAGAAATTGTATGTCAATAACTACACCCACCAGCGCAAGTGTTGGTCAGGCACCGAATGGGCAGAATTATAATTTTGCTTTAACCAGCCTGACATTTTTATTTTTTATCTGGGGTTTTATTACCTGTTTAAACGACATTCTCATCCCACATTTGAAAAATGTGTTTGATTTGAATTACACCCAAGCCATGCTGATCCAATTTTGCTTTTTTGGCGCGTATTTCCTCGTGTCAATTCCGGCCGGCTATTTAGTTAAAAAGGCGGGCTACCAGCGGGGGATCGTCATTGGCTTGCTGATTGCTGCCGTTGGTTGTTTATTGTTTTATCCGGCGGCCTCAGCACAGGTTTACGCGCTGTTTCTGGTCGCTTTGTTTGTTCTAGCATCTGGCATCACCATTTTACAAGTGGCAGCAAACCCTTATGTCACGGCGTTAGGACGCGCGGAAACCGCATCGAGCCGTTTAACGATGACGCAGGCATTTAATTCGTTGGGTACCACTATCGCGCCATGGTTTGGTGGTTTGCTCATTCTGGCGGCGGCAACAGCTGAAGTGGGCACTGCAGAATTTAAGGCGCAAGAAGCTGCCGCGGTACAGGTCCCTTATATGATGCTCGCAGCCGCTTTATTAGCGCTGGCCGCCGTGTTTGCCTTGTTAAAACTTCCAACAGTGAATGAACATCACCAAAGCGAACTTGCGGAAGCGGACGCAGGCTCTGCCTGGCAATATAGCCATTTGGTGTTAGGTGCTATCGGCATTTTTGTTTATGTCGGTGGCGAAGTCGCCATTGGCAGTTTTCTGGTAAATTTCTTAGGTGAGCCGCATATTGCTGGACTACCAGAAGCCACAGCCGCAGCCTACATCAGTTATTACTGGGGTGGCGCCATGATTGGCCGCTTTATTGGTGCAGTGGTGATGCAAAAAGTGCAAGGCGGTAAAGCGCTGGCGTTTACTGCTGTGGCAGCTGCCATTTTAGTGTTAACGGCGATGTTTACGTCAGGACCGCTGGCGATGTGGGCAATTTTGTCGGTGGGTTTATTTAATTCAATTATGTTCCCAACTATTTTCAGCTTAGCGGTCACGGGGCTTGGTAAATATACCAGTCAAGGCAGTGGTGTGTTGTGTCTGGCGATTGTCGGTGGTGCCATCGTACCGTTGTTGCAAGGCGTGCTGGCCGATACGGTTGGCTTACAGCTGTCATTCATCCTGCCGGTGTTATGTTACGCATATATTTGCTTTTATGGACTTAAAGGGTCGATACCGAAGCAATAACATGTATAGCCCAATAAAAATCCGCCAGCAGGCGGTTTTTTTATTGACGGGCATAGAATGATGCCCGTCAGCCGCGCTGATGATCGTTTAATCCGCGGCCAGATACCGTTGTTTTTTGGCGGCTTTTAATTGTGTTAAATCAACCAGAACTAAACCGTCGACACATTCGGCGAAATCCGGGTCGATGCCAAACGCAAGGAATTGCACGCCACCTGGCTCCGCTATTTCACTGTATTGTTTATATAAAGTCGGAATATTTAATCCCATATGTGCCAGCAAATGTTTAAGCTGGGTAAAGTCGGCACTATAGTCATTACCGACAAAATGTTGCTGCAATTGACCCAGTGTTTCAAAGGGCAGTTGATAAGGAATATTTGGGATCGCGGTGTCGTTTTCTTCGCTGAAATACAGTGTATAGAAGTACACCAGTAAATCGCGCGCTGCTTTTGGATAACTATTGGATAAACTGACACTGCCAAACAAGTAGCGAATTTGTGGGTGTTGCTGCAAATACGCGCCAATGCCGTACCACAAATAATCGAGGCTGCGCTTGCCCCAATATTTCGGTTGCACAAAGCTGCGACCAAGCTCAAGCCCTTGCTCCAGAAAGGGCTGCATTTGCTGATTAAAGGTAAATAACGAGGCGGTATACAGCCCTTGCAAACCCTGCTTAGCCATAATTTGGCGGGTGTTGGCAAAACGGTAAGCCCCAACAATTTCCAAATCGTCTTTGTCCCAGAGAATCAACTGCTCGTAATAACTATCAAAGCGGTCAATATCACGCCGCGCACCACTACCTTCACCGACACAGCGAAACGACACTTCGCGCAGCCGGCCGATTTCGCGCATGATGGGCGAGCTTTGGGCCGACTGATACAAATATATTTGTTTGCCATCATTGGTTTGCCCTAAGCGCTGACAAGCTTCGATGGCTTTACGTAGTTCGCGGCGGTCTTCCGGATGCGCAATAGCCGTTTGGGTCCGCAGCAATGGTTTTTTATCTTTCGCCAACCGATACAAATGTTTTTTGAATAGTTTGGCGATAGCCGCAGTGTCCATCGGTAGCTGCGCAAAGCTGTCGTGTGGGATCAGATCGCCAATCCGCATGCTGATACTTTTATGTTTTTGCCGGAACATTTCCTGCACCAGCAACATGGTGGCCAGCGGTTTGTACAGCATCGAAGCGCCATAAAACAAGGCTGAGTTGCGCGCATCAATATAAATCGGCAAGATTGGCGCTTTACTCGAGCGGGCAAATCTTAAAAAGCCAGCATGCCATTTGCCGTCGCGTACGCCATTCGGCTTGAGCCTAGATACTTCGCCCGCTGGAAACACAATCACCACACCTTCCTGCGCCAAATGTTGGCGAATGTGGTCAATGCAGCGCCTTTCGGTCCCCCCTTGCATGTTGTTCACCGGTAATAACATCGTGTGTAGCGGGGTGACCGCGTTTAACAATTCATTGGCAATCACTTTCACATCAGGGCGAATGTCATGGATCAGTTTTACCAGTGCCAATCCATCCAGGGAGCCAATTGGGTGATTGGCAACAATGACCACGCGGCCACTGATTGGGATGCGCTCCAGTTCGTTATCGCGCACCGTGTAGCTGAACTTAAAGTAATCCAGCACTTGTTCAATAAATTCAATACCCTGCAAATGTGCGTATTGCGCAGTAAATGTAATGAAATCTTGTTCATGCAGCAAATGTTTCAAAGCGCCGGTGACTGGTTTTTCCAGCCACGGTTGTTGCTGCAGTTGTGGTAAATGTTGTTGTACCATCTTTTCAACGCTGATCATAAATGCTCCTGCCCGTTTCCAGTACTGCGCTATTGTCTGGGCAAGCCTAAACCTGTGGTATGACTGTGGGGTCGCATATTTATGACAATTCGCTGAAATTTCAGCCAATAGCGGCCATGACAATCTACTGGACGGCTTGGCTCGCTTTGTTAGAATGTGTTAACTGCAATGATCCGGAGTAGAGATGTCAATTGCGCTAGTGATCCCTGATCGTAAACTTGACCAGCTGCAACAAAAGCTACAACAACAATTGCCCGACGTGTTGATTGAAATTTGGCCCGATATTACGGAGCCGGCTTTGGTGCAAATGGCCGTCTTATGGCGTCAACCTGCTGGATGCCTAGCGACGATGCCCAATCTGAAAGCGTTGCAATCGTTTGGCGCGGGTGTGGATAATATTTTGGCGGACGCTACATTGCCTGATTTACCACTGGCGCGGATTGTTGACCCCATGTTGACGCAATCGATGCTGCAATATTTGCAAGGTGTGGTACAACATTACCAGCTGCGTCTTGATGAATTCAGTGCTCAGCAGCGTAAACAGCTTTGGAAACCGAGAAGCCCAAGAAAATTACAGCGTCTTTGTATCTTGGGTTTAGGTGAGCTGGGACGTGCGGCGGCCTGCCACTTTTTACAGCAGGGTTTTATCGTCGATGGGTGGTCGGCATCAACAAAAACGCTGCCAGGGGTGCAGTGTTTTGAAGGGGAAACCCAATTTTTTGCAGCTGTTAGTCAGGCTGATTTGGTCATTTGTCTGTTGCCGCTCACCCAACAGACCGAAAATTTATTGGATCAGCAACGACTCGCACAGTTAAAACCCGGCGCAATTTTGGTCAACGTTGCCAGAGGCGCTATAGTAGATGACTTGGCGTTATTGCAGAGTTTAGATAGTGGCCATTTGGCCGCGGCCTGTTTGGATGTGTTTCGCACCGAACCATTGCCATCTGAACACCCGTTCTGGCAACATCCCTCTATTCTGCTAACACCGCATATTTCCGCAGTCACCAATGCCGATACGGCGGTGGCGCAAATCGCTGAAAACTACCGTCGCAGTCAGGCTGGGTTGCCGCTGCTGAATCTGGTCTGCCAACAACGAGGTTATTAATGTCAGCATTTAAACTAGAAAAACACGGTCATTTAGCCGTACTGACGCTCAATAGTGCCGAAAAAAGAAACCTGCTTACCCCGCAAAGTGCCATGGCTATTGCTGAAGCAGTACAACAATTGACCGAAGACCCAAATATTAAAGCATTGGCTATTACTGGCCGTGATGATTCATTTTGTTCGGGCGCCGATTTGGCGTCTTTACAACAAGCGGCGCTGGGTGATGGTGAAGAGCTGCAACAAATTTATGCCGCTTTTACATCTGTAGCGCATAGCCCATTGCTGACCATTGCCTTGCTGAATGGTCCGGCGCTTGGCGCAGGCATGAACTTAGCGATGGCTTGTGATATTCGGTTGGCCAGTGATCAGGCTTGGTTTGAAAGTCGCTTTTTCCAGCTCGCTATTCATCCGGGCGGTGGTCATACTTGGTTGTTACCGCAGCTAGTCGGCTGGCAACAAGCGGCCACCATGATTTTTTGTGGTGAACGATTGTCGGCGCAGCAAGCACTGGCGGCAGGGTTTATCAAAGAGCTGTGGCCAGAAGAGCAACTATTGACCCGCGCTAAGGAGCTGACCGCAGGCCTAGCCACGATCCCAACAGAGCTCGTGCGTCAAACCAAACACTCGATGTTGGCATTGCGTAGCTGTTATCGACAAGATGACGCGGTGGCCTATGAATTCAGACAACAATTTCAGAGCTTACAACAAGATGTCGCGCAGCAGCATATTGCTGCGAGGTTAGCGCAAATTTCCAGTAAAGATTAACGCGAGTTTTAGTTTGAATAACAACAACAGTACCGTGACGGCTTTAGTAAACATGACCACTTGGTATCTTGACTACGAAGGTGACGCAGCAGCTTCGCCGGAGTGGCCAGAAGGCGTTAGTTTAATTGAAGCAAAGATTGCCAGTCCTGATCTCAACCAATTTTTATTCGCTGCGGTGGGGCATCACTGGCATTGGCTTAGCCGTTTAAGTTGGACTTATCAGCAGTGGCTAGATTATTTAAGCAGTGGCAATGTACGTACTTGGGTGTTGTACCAGCACGGCACCCCGGCCGGTTTTGTGGAGTTGTGTAAACATGCTGATCAAAGTGTTGAGGTCAAGTTTTTTGGCTTATTGCCTGCTTTTATTGGACGTGGACTCGGCGCTCGATTAGCGAAGGCTGCGATTGCGTTGGCGCAGCAATGGCAAGCGACCAGAGTTTGGCTGCATACTTGTAGTGAAGATCACCCCAGCGCGCTAAAAACCTATCAACAAGCCGGTTTTGTGATTCATAAAATTGAGCAGCAAGACGAAGAGATGCCAGCCGATTATTCGACTGCTGCTTTGTCGGCTAATTTTGTACATTCCCGCATCTCGCATTTTGCCGACAACAAATAAATTATTGCTGAAAATATATGCATTGAGAAGTACTTAGCTTCGGTTTGTATGTTGTGCCCACGTAAAAAACTGACTACACTGCTTGACGTACTGTAAAGGTTGCTCTAGGCGCTCGCTTGCAGATACAAAATAACAATAATAATTTGAGGTTGTTTTATGAGTAAAGCGTCCAGTCGTGGTTTTGGCTTTACCGCAATCGCTATCGTGGTGATTTTGATGGCGTTATCGGCAGTTTTAACCACAGCCGAGGCCTGTTGTTTGTATTAATGCAGACCCAACAATAGCATCGAAATGCTGTTGAAACTGCTACGGATGGCAGCTAATAAAAATACCCTCTGATGAGGGTATTTTTATTAGAACTGCAGTGGACGACTGAAAATAGCCAAGAGAAATTTAACCATTTTAGGTAGCACTCGCTGTGTATTCATTGCCACAGGTTCATGCATTGATGGAATGTTCGTATTGTTTACGAGCGAATTAACTTTTCTGATGCCGATCGCGGTTTTCGCGTTTTTTCTCTGCATTTTTCTGTAATAACACATAGGTTGCAGCATAACTACCATGAATCTTTTGTGCCGTGTGGCAGGCTAGTACCGCAGGAATTTGCTTTAACCACTGGTAGGAGTAGCTTTTTAGAATGGCAGGATGTGGTTTGCTGTCTCGCCCCATACCATGATGAATTAACAAAGTCCGGATGCCCCGTAAGTGGCAATCGGCGACAAATTCGAACAAAGCGCGACGAGCTTCAGTCAGGTTTTTCCCCAGCAACATTAAAGTCGCATCAATTTGATATTTACCCAGTCGCAAATTTTTATAGACACCTTCTTGCACGCCATCTTTTTTATAGGCCAGCACTTCATCAGGCGTCACTAACTCGACATATTCCATGCGCAAATAGTTCGCATCATACTCAGGTTCAAGTTCTGCCGCTTTGCGACGGGCGATTTGAGCCAATGTTGGTAGGTGTTCACCGTTTTCATCTGTGAGTACGTCCGTTTTCAAGCGTTTAACATCTGCCATTTCTTGCAAAAAGAGCGTAAAGTCGTCGTCTGCCATAAATTGTCCCCAAATGCGCCAGAACGCGGATTATAGCGGGTGCCAGCTGACAAACAAACTACCCAACAGCTCAAACAACAGCAGAGGCTGTTGAATGACTGCAGTAGCTGCGCTTATCACGCTTGGGGGCAATGGACGGTCAAAACGACAGTTTTTAAGTTTCACACTACAATTAGAAAATGGTGCAGTTCTGCCCAGCACGGAGTCAAAATGTTACCCAACCGCGTGTACGAGGTTTTACCTTATATTTATATCAGTACCGGCGTCTTAGCAATGTCGTTACTTGGTCACTTTGTGGCCGTACTTTCCGGGTTAATCCTAATTACCGCTGGTGCTTTGGTCTGGATTTTGCGTTCAGACCATCGGCGAGGTGATTTGAAAAATAGTTTTTCGCACCATGGGTCATTGCCATTCTGGCTTTATGAAATGCAGCCGTTTGTGTATGCCACGGGCGGTTTATTGCTTTGGCAGTTGAGCAGCAATATGTATCTCTACCCCTCTGCACTCGTGCTGATTGTCATTGGGCTGCAAATCTGGCTGATGCGTCATAGTCAGCGTAAGCACCAAGCACCAAATAGAAACCGAGCCTCGGTCTGATACGCAATTTGGTTTCTTGACGGAGCAAAAATAGGCGGTTCATCAACTGTAACCCACCTTTGCAAAGCCCACGTTACTGAACCTGGTTGTTTTCAGGTTCAGTAACGTGGCATTGTTCACGATGCAAATTACTGCGTCGTGAGTTGTCATATAAGCGGCTATGCCTTAACCGTACGCATAATCTGACGGCTATTTTCGTAAATCAAGCGCAGAGTTTGCCAGTGCGGTGGTCATCAAAATCCAAGCTTGCTGATTTTGCGCCAATGCTGCTGGGTCGATTTTGTCGAAAGTATCATTGGGCGTATGGTGAAAATCAAAATAGTCGCTGCCGTCTTGCTCCAATGATACGACCGGCACGCCAAGTGCTGCCAGTACTGACACATCGGGGCCGCCATATGCTTTGTTGTCGCCAAGAGCGATGCCATGTCCACTCAATAGTTGCTGTATTTCTTTGGCAAAACTCAGCGACTGTGGGCCAAATTTACTATCAAACTGCCAAATCCGGCCAGCGCCAAAATCTGACTCCGTAGCAACCACATGTTTCGCTAATTCCGCTGCATGCTTTGCGGCGTATGCTCTGGCGCCGACCAAACCGCCTTCTTCATTGCCAAACAAGACTACCCGAATTGTTCTTTTGGGTTGGCCGAGCTTTTTAATTAAGGCGCCGGTCGCCATCACTAGGCCAACGCCTGCACCATCATCGAGGGCGCCGGTGCCTTGATCCCAAGAGTCAAGGTGCGCGCTAATCAAGACAATTTCATCCGGACGCTCAGAGCCAGTGATTTCAGCCATCACATTGTGGCTGATGGCATCCTGCGTATGGTTTTCCATATTCAGTTTTAACTTCGTTTCGGGCGCTTTTGTAATAACTTTAGCAAGCTGCATTGCATCCGGTACGGAGATCGCGACGGCTGGAATTTTTGGGATCCCTTCTTCGTAACTCATTTTTCCGGTGTGGGCAAAACGATTATTGCTGGTGCCAACGGAGCGGATAATGAGGGCGGTTGCGCCTAATCGAGCCGCTTCAACGGCTCCTTTTGAGCGGGCTCCAACCACTTTGCTGTATTGAGAACCGACTTTATCTTTGGCCATCGCTTTGTTGATAAAAACGATTTTCCCTTTGACTTGCTCTGGCTTGGCTGACATCAAATCTTCCAAACTATTAAACATAGCCACACTGGCGGAAATCCCTTTGGCATCTGTGCCTACGGAGCCACCTAGCGCGGTTAAAACCAACGACTGTGGGTAAGGGCTAATGATTTCAAGTCTGGCGTTACCACGTTGCCAGAAGGGGGTAGTGAACTGTTCGGTCCATACTTTGTCGTAACCGAGTTGCTGAAATTTGTTTGTGGCCCAAGCGACGGCCTTGGCGTCTGCTGGGCTGCCTGCAAGACGAGGACCTATGTCAACCGTTAATTCTTCAGCCAGTTGATAAGCCAATTGATCGTTGGCAATTGCAGGTAACGTTGTCAGGCATAACATCGCGGCGGTCAAAGTGAAAATAGATTTAGGCATGGCTGGTTTCGATTATGCTTAGGGTTGGAAATGATAGCGTTCACTGTAGCATGCTGATCATTTGATCATAAAGGACAGCTATCTGCAGTTTTGTGGATTTGACCTCATTTGACAATCAATACCGAATATTCCGAAAAAAAGCGTAAATAGATACAAACGTTAACAGAAAGTAGGTGTGGTTTGGCTGAGCCCGCGCGTTATAATGCGAAAAATATCTGATGATAAAAGGGTGTCGCCGAATTGAATGTAAGCGGTATCGGAAATAAATAATTTATCAATACAGCAATATATGTAATGAAATATATCGTTCCAATTTACGTCTTACGTAAAAAAATTACTTATATTCCTTCGAACTATTGTATGCAGCAGGTCTGCTGATAGATAATGAGACGTCTAGACATGCGCAGTGAAACTGAAATGAACTTACAAGATATGGTGGATAACTCAGCTCAAGCAGTTAAATTGCTAAAAGCTGTATCGAATGAACGCCGGTTATTGATCCTGTGTCATTTACTTGCCGGCGAATTATCGGTCGGAGAAATGAATGATAAACTGGGGTTAAGTCAATCCGCTTTGTCACAGCATTTGGCGTTGCTTCGCCGCAACAAACTGGTGAAAACAAGAAAAGAAGCACAAACCGTGTTCTACAGCATGAATAGCGCCGAGGCTGAAGCGGTGATTGGTTTATTGCATAGTCTTTATTGTCCAAAGTTATAATTGAGAAAAATAAATTGAGAGCAACAAAAAATCCCACAACTAGGTGGGATTTTTTTTGGAAATAAAAAAGCAGGGGTTAGAGTCGATTGCTAAGTAATCTTAACACTCGACTCTAACCCCTGCTTATACAGATACAAAAAAACGCCTTGCGGCGCTCTTTTGTTGGTGTCAATTAAGCGGCTGTTACCAATGCCTTAACGTGGGCATTTAAACGTGACTTATGACGTGCAGCTTTATTCTTATGGATCAGACCTTTGTCTGCCATACGGTCAATCACTGGTACCATTTTCTTGAACGCTTCTTGCGCAGCTACTGCATCAGAAGTTAACACTGCTGCGTAGGTTTTCTTGATGAAAGTACGCATCATTGAGCGCTGACTTGCGTTTTGCTGACGACGCTTTTCAGATTGAATAGCGCGTTTCTTAGCAGACTTAATGTTAGCCAAGGTAACACTCCTAAAAACTAAACTGGGACTCTTTAAAGGCCGCATAATATGCCTATTTTGTAAGCCCTTGTCAAATGATTTTACCGGCGAAAAGCAGAATTAAATCTGGCTGCTGCTGGCTTTCGGTAAGGTCTCAGGTGACAATAGCGCCATTATGACAGAAGGAGTGTGGCGTGTCGGCTAAGTTATTCAAATCAGGCATGATTGTTAGTGCAATGACGCTTATTTCCCGAGTGTTGGGGTTGATCCGTGATGTCGTTACCGCCAATGTTCTGGGTGCTGGAGCCATGGCTGACGTATTTTTGATGGTCAATCGAATTCCAAATTTTTTGCGGCGGCTATTTGCTGAGGGTGCATTTTCGCAAGCATTTGTTCCGGTATTGTCAGAAGTGAAAGCCAAACACGGCGACGATGCCGTGCGTGAGTTGATGGCTAAAGCATCTGGCACTTTAGGCTTGATTGTCACCGGGGTTACTTTGTTGGGGGTGATTGGCTCACCCGTGTTAATGGCACTGTTTGGTATGGGCTGGTTTGAAAACTATTTGAGTGGAGAGCCGGGCGGCGAGAAGTATTTACATGCCAGTGCGCTGTTGAAAATTACCTTTCCTTATTTGTGGTTTATCACTTTTGTCGCGTTATCGGGCGCTATTTTAAATACGTACAATAAGTTTGCGGTGGCTGCATTTAGTCCCGTTTTTTTGAATGTGGCGATGATTGCGGCCGCTATTTATCTGACCCCATATTTTGACGATGCTTCATCGGCACTGGCATGGGGGGTATTTTTAGGCGGATTGCTGCAGTTTTTGTTTCAACTGCCATTCTTAGCAAAAGCTGGATTGCTGGTGAAGCCTCGTTGGGCATGGCATGACGAATACGTGGTGCGCATCCGCAAATTGATGCTACCAGCGTTGTTTGGTGTTTCAGTCAGCCAGATTAATTTATTATTGGACGCCATTATTGCCTCGTTTTTGATGACCGGTTCGGTGTCGTGGCTGTATTACTCAGATCGGCTCTTGGAGTTTCCGCTGGGTATGTTTGGCATTGCTATAGCGACGGTGATTTTACCCAGTTTGTCTCGGCAGTTTGCGACTGAGAGTCATCAAGAGTTTAAACAAACTCTTGATTGGTCAATTAGTATTATTTGTTTGCTCGGTATTCCGTCGATGGCTGGTTTGGTGGTGTTGGCGGAACCAATTTTATTAACTGTGTTTGCCCACGGTAAATTTACCGCATTTGATGCCAGTCAGAGTAGTTTGAGTCTGATTGCTTATGCTTCGGGTCTGGTGCCTTTGATGCTAATTAAAGTGCTGGCTCCCGCATTTTATGCCAGACAAGACATTAAAACTCCTGTGCGCATTGGCATCATCGCGATGGTTGCCAATATGGTTTTTAACCTAATGTTGGCGCCTTTTATTAGTTATGTTGGTCTGGCATTAGCCACCGCAATGTCAGGGACGTTAAATGCATGGTTGCTTTATCATGGGCTTGTAAAACGTGATATTTATCAATGTGCTAATGCAACTTTGTGGCTGATTGGTAAAGCGTTGCTTGCAGCAAGTGTGATGGCGGCAATGATCTGGTGGTATTCACCGGATATTGCGCAGTGGCAACAGATGAAGTTTTCCAGCCAAGCCAAGCAGCTTGTGATTTTACTGGGGATAGCGGTCCCCGTCTATTTTGCGCTGCTTTGGTTGTTCGGCGTTAGGATAAACCAGCTAAAACGACAGACAGTTGCTGAAACTAAAAGCTGATGCAGTTATAATCGGCCGTTTAGACAGCAAATTAGAGTAGTTATAGCGGCATGGAGCTAATTCGCGGCCTGCAAAATATTAAGCCAAATCATCGGGGTTGCGTGTTAACCATCGGTAATTTTGACGGTGTGCATCTGGGGCACCAGGCGGTATTAAGCCAAGTGCAACAGATCGCGCAAAAGCTGTCGTTACCGGCAGTGGTGATGGTTTTTGAACCCCAACCACTGGAGCTGTTTAATCCGGCAGCAGCGCCAGCTAGGCTAACCCGTTTTCGTGAAAAGTATCATTGGTTAAAAGTGCAGGGGCTGGATCGCTTGCTTTGTGCCAGTTTTAATCGCGAGTTTGCAGCACAAGACCCCGAGCAGTTTATTACCGGGCTGCTGTTGGAAAAACTCAATGTGCAGCATTTGATTGTCGGTGATGATTTTTGTTTTGGGAAAAACCGTAGTGGCAATTTTTCATTATTGCAGCAAGCTGCCGAGCAACACGGTTTTGGTTTAACCAATACCGCCAGTTTAAAGCAAGATAATGTGCGGGTGTCTAGCACCTTAATTCGTCAGGCGCTGGAGCAAGATCAGTTAGCACTGGCTGAAACGATGCTTGGCAGACCTTTTTCCTTAATGGGGCGTGTGCGGCACGGCGAAAAAGTCGGGCGACAACTTGGTTTTCCAACAGCGAATGTCTGGTTGTATCGGAATAAACTGCCAGTGCGTGGCGTTTATGCGATTGAGGCGATGACCGACCACGGACACTTTCATGGCGTGGCGAATATTGGTGCCAGACCCACTTTGCTAGGTAAAAAAGAACAACTGGAAGCACATTTTTTTGATTTTCAGGGTGATCTATACGGCCAGCAAATAGAAGTGATACTACGCCATAAAATTCGAGCCGAGCGCAAATTTGCATCACTAGCTGAACTTCAGCAACAAATTCAACTGGATGCCACCGCAGCGCGGTCATATTTCAGCATTTAAAAAAATGATCAGGCATGTCTGGCCTGCCAACGACAAAGCTAATACGGGATTGATGGAATGAGTGATTACAAACATACGTTAAATTTGCCGGACACCGCTTTTGCTATGCGCGCTAACTTGGCGCAACGTGAACCACAAATGTTAGCGAATTGGACCAAAGCCGATTTGTATGGCCAAATTCGGGCCGCTAAAAAAGGCAAAAAGACTTTTATCCTGCATGATGGCCCTCCTTACGCCAATGGCAATATCCATATCGGCCATGCCGTGAATAAAATTCTCAAAGACATGATTGTCAAAGCCAAGACTTTGTCTGACTTTGACGCGCCTTCTGTGCCGGGTTGGGATTGCCACGGTCTGCCGATTGAGTTGGTGGTTGAAAAAAAATATGGCAAGCCGGGTGTCAAATTATCGGCTGCCGAATTTCGGGCCAAGTGTCGTGAATATGCACTAACGCAAATCGAAGCGCAGAAAATTGATTTTATTCGCTTAGGGGTGTTGGGCGATTGGGACAATCCATATCGCACAATGGATTTTGCATTTGAAGCCAATATCATTCGCTCGCTGTCGCGGATTATCGACAATGGTCACTTACAGCAAGGCTTTAAGCCGGTGCATTGGTGTACTGACTGTGGTTCGGCGCTGGCTGAAGCTGAAGTGGAATATCAAGATAAAGTATCGCCTGCGATTGACGTGCGGTTTCGGTTCATTGATGAAGCGGTGGTCGACAAATTTGATCATCCACAAAGCCATCGTGGCCATGGGACTGTGTCTATTGTCATCTGGACCACCACACCATGGACTATTCCTGCCAACCGTGCTGTAGCGCTCAATGCCGATCTCAATTACAGCCTGGTGCAAGTTGAAGAAGGCCCAAATGGTGCTGAGCGGTTGGTGATTGCGACCGATTTAGTCAAAGACGTGATGGCGCGCGCCAATATCGAAAAATACCATGCGCTGGGTTTTTGCAAAGGTTCAGTACTGGAACTTGCCAAACTGCAACACCCGCTTTACGACTTCGAAGTGCCGGTGGTTTTAGGTGACCATGTCACCACAGATTCCGGTACCGGAGCGGTGCATACTGCGCCAGGTCATGGTCAGGAAGACTTTGTGGTGGGTCTGAAATATGGCCTAGAAGTAGCGAATCCGGTTGGCGCGAATGGCGTTTACTTGCCGGATACGCCGCTATTCGCTGGTCAGCATGTATTTAAAGCCAACGATTCAGTCGTTGCCGCTTTGCAAGAAGCCGGCGCTTTATTGCTGCATAAATCCTATAACCATAGCTACCCACATTGCTGGCGCCATAAAACGCCAATTATTTTCCGCGCGACGCCGCAGTGGTTTATTAGCATGGAGCAAGCGGGCCTTCGCAGTAAATCGCTGGCAGATATTGAACAAACGCGCTGGATCCCGGACTGGGGTCAGCAGCGGATTGAAAAAATGGTCGCTGCCCGGCCAGACTGGTGTATTTCTCGTCAGCGAACCTGGGGCGTACCCATGGCGCTGTTCATCGATAAAGATACCGGCGCCTTGCACCCAAATACCAAAGATTTGATGGAACAAGTCGCAAAACTGGTTGAACAACAAGGCATTCAAGCCTGGTTTGACTTAGAAGCGGTGACTTTATTGGGCGATGAAGCCAGTCAATATGTGAAAGTGGCTGATACGCTGGATGTTTGGTTTGATTCTGGTGTGACCCACGCCTGTGTCATTGAGCCGCGTCCTGAATTTGGCGGCGCCACCCAAGCTGATTTGTACTTAGAAGGGTCGGATCAGCACCGTGGTTGGTTTATGTCGTCATTAATGACCGGTGTGGCCATTAAAAACCATGCGCCATACAAACAAGTGTTGACTCATGGCTTCACTGTCGATGGTGAAGGCCGCAAAATGTCCAAATCATTGGGCAATGTGGTGTCCCCGCAAGACGTGATGAACAAACTCGGTGCCGATATTTTACGGTTATGGGTGGCGACGACTGACTACACCTCAGAAATGACCGTCTCGGATGAGATTCTCAATCGTGCCGCCGACAAATACCGCCGTATTCGCAATACAGCGCGGTTCTTGTTAGCAAATTTACATGGCTTTAATCCGGCCACAGATTTAGTGCCGCTGAACGAATTGGTTGAGCTGGATTTATGGATGGTGCAACGCGCAGCTGCGCTGCAAAACGAAATTGTTGCGGCCTATGACGATTACCAGTTCCACGTGGTTAGCCAGAAATTAATGAATTTCTGTACCGTTGAGCTGGGTAGTTTTTACCTTGATGTGATTAAAGACCGCCAGTACACCGCGAAGACCGATGGCCATGCCCGCCGTTCTTGTCAGACTGCGCTTTATCATATTATCGAAGCCATGGTGCGCTGGATGGCGCCAGTGATGAGCTTCACCGCACAGGAAATCTGGGAAATTCTGCCCGCGCGTCAGTCCACTTTTGTCTTTACTGAAGTTTGGTATGAAGGGTTACATGCAGTCCCTGCCGGCAAGTTAGATGATGCGTTTTGGCAACAATTGCTGCTGGTGCGTGATGAAGTGAATAAAGTGATTGAAGGTGCGCGCAAAGAAGGCAAAGTAGGTGCTTCACTGCAAGCTGAGGTGACATTGTTCGCCACCGGCGAATTGGCAGTGGCGTTGCAAAAAGTGGCTGCAGAGCTACGTTTTGTGCTGATAACCTCCACTGCTGAGGTTTCGACTGCGGCAGCTCCGGCAGAAGCCGTGGCCACTGATATTGCAGGATTGTCGGTGTTGGTTGCCGCATCAAGCGCGGCAAAATGCGAGCGTTGTTGGCATCATCGGCATGACGTTGGTGCCAATGCCGCGCATCCGGAGATTTGTTTGCGCTGTGTCGACAACGTCGAAGGCGCCGGTGAAGCGCGGGTGTTTGCATGATGTCAGCGCTACAACCTGCAATGTTTAAAGATTCTGGTTGGCGGTTCTGGTGGCTGGCCTTGCTGGTGCTGATCGTTGATCAATTAACGAAAGTCTGGGTGATCCAAAACTTTGAATTTGGCGAATCTATCCAGCTGTTACCGGTGTTTAACTTTACTTATGCCCGCAATTACGGTGCCGCCTTTTCATTTTTAGGCGATGCCGGTGGTTGGCAACGTTGGTTATTTACCAGCATTGCCGTGGTGGTTTCGATTGCTTTAAGTGTTTGGTTGACCAAACTAAAGCGGCAACAGTGGAAGTTATCGCTGGCACTGGTGCTGATTGTGGCAGGTGCCATCGGTAATTTGATTGATCGTAGCCTTTATGGCTATGTTGTTGATTTTTTGCATGTTTATTATCAGCAGTGGCATTATCCGGTATTTAATGTTGCCGATTGCGCCATCACCATTGGTGCTGGCTTGTTGATTTGGGACAGTTTTTCGCCGGATCTTCCGGAAGAATCTAATCAAAAGTGAGTTTGTAATGTCGATTGAAACGGTAAATGACACGGGGAATGGCGTGCTGATTGGCGCTGGAAGCACCGTGATCTTTCATTTTGATATTAAATTAGCCGATGGTAGTGCCGCTGAAAGTACCCGCGTGCACAACAAGCCAGCAAAGCTACAAATGGGCGATGGTAGCCTATCGCCTGCGTTTGAAGCGCAGTTGTCAGGTTTGCAGGCTGGGGATAAAAAAACCTTCACATTGCCGCCGGAAGATGCGTATGGTTTGCCAAATCCGGACAATCTTTATTATGTTGATCGCAGTAAGTTTTCGCTGGAAGCGCCAGCGCAAGTCGGCATGATTGTTGGTTTTGCGATGCCAGGCGGCTCGGAGTTACCAGGGTTAATTCGGGAAGTAGTGCGTGATTCAGTGACGGTGGATTTTAACCATCCACTCGCTGGCCAGACGTTGACCTTTAATGTTGAAATTGTGCAGGTGAGTAACTAACTATGGATATATTTCTTGCCAATCCGCGTGGTTTTTGTGCTGGTGTTGACCGGGCGATTAGCATTGTTTCAAGGGCGTTAGAACTGTACGAGCCGCCAATTTACGTACGCCATGAAGTAGTACACAACAAGTTTGTCGTTGATGGCCTGCGTCGCAGCGGCGCGGTCTTTGTCGATGAGCTGGATGAAGTGCCGGATGGCAATATTGTGATTTTCTCGGCGCATGGTGTATCGCAGGCAGTGCGCGAAAATGCCAAACAGCGTGGCTTAAAAGTGTTTGATGCGACTTGCCCGCTGGTGACCAAAGTGCATATGGAAGTCACTCGCGCCAGTCGCAAAGGCATTGAATGTATTCTGATTGGTCATGCCGGTCATCCGGAAGTCGAAGGTACTATGGGCCAATACGATAACCCGGCCGGTGGTATTTATTTGGTCGAATCGGTGGAAGATGTGGCACAGCTGGTGGTGAAAAACCCGGCTGAATTGTGTTTTTCCAGTCAAACGACTTTGTCAGTGGATGATACTGCCGATGTGATTGATGCGCTGCGGCAGAAATTTCCTGATATTGAAGGACCACGCAAAGACGATATTTGTTACGCCACCCAAAATCGGCAGGATGCGGTGCGTGAACTGGCAGCCAAAGTGAATTTGTTGCTGGTAGTCGGGGCGAAAAACAGCAGTAATTCAAACCGGCTACGTGAACTTGCTGAAAAAATGGGCTGTACGGCATTTTTAATAGACACCGCGGCCGATATTCAGCAGCAGTGGCTGGTGGATGTAAAAGCCGTTGGCGTCACTGCAGGTGCTTCGGCTCCGGAAGTGCTGGTCAAGCAAGTGGTGCAGCAGTTAACGGACTGGGGTGGTAAACAAGTGATTGAACATCCGGGACGCGAGGAAAGTGTGGTGTTTGCTGTGCCGGCTGAATTGCGCTAAGGCCGGTCGATGAGCGCTCAATCTGCCAACAAGGTTCAGTTTGAGCAGCTACTGCCCGCGTTTTGTCGTGGCAAAGTGGTGGTGCGGGTGATGGTGCTGGCGCAAGCGCTGGCCATCTTGTTGGCGTTAGCGCCGGATATCAGCAGCGATTTTTGGGCCAGATTAGGCCTAACATCGCTGTTTGTGCACTGGGTTGCGCTATTAACCGTCGCTTTATTGTGCCGTTTTCAGAGGCGCTTGTATAAAGTCCCCCCGCAACAACTCGCCGTGCTCGCGCTGTTGTTATTGTTACTTGTGACACTGGCGGTCAGTGCCGCAGCTTTTTCCATCTTACACGCCAATGGCTGGCAACAACCCGCTGATTTTTATCGTTTCTTGCTGCAGACTTTGGCCATTGCGCTGTTGGTTGGCGTGATGGGCATTCAGTTATTTGCGCTTTATGTTGAACACAGCTGGCGGCTGGCTGCGCAATCGCGTTCCGAGCTGGATGCGTTGCAAGCGCGGATCCGACCGCACTTTTTATTCAATAGCCTGAATACGGTTGCCGAACTAACCCAGCAAGACCCGCAAGCTGCCGAGCAAGCGCTGCTGGATTTGGCCAGTTTGTTTCGCGCGGCATTAAATGCCGGAGTGCAAGTTGAATTACAACAAGAACTAGCACTTGCCCGGCAATATCTCGCTTTGGAGCAATGGCGATTAGGTTCGCGTTTGCAGCTCGAGTGGCTAGTGCCGGACGATTTACCACATACCCTATTACCCTGCTTGACGTTACAGCCGCTATTGGAAAATGCCGTTCGTCACGGTATTGAACGCTGTAGTCACGCGGGTGTGATCCGCTTTGAAGTGCATCTATCGGCACGTTTCCTGACGTTCTTGTTAACCAATCCGGCCGGTGAATTGCCGCCGACCGAAGGTGGCAATGGCATGGCGCTACAAAATATCCAACGACGGTTAGAATTACAATTTGGCGATGACGCTAGGCTCACAACTGCGGCAAGCCAAGGGGTATATCGGGTGAAGCTGGTGATCCCGCGGCTGAAGGATGAGGTGAGCGAATGAAAGTGCTGATTGTCGACGACGAGCCTTTAGCCAGAGCGAGGCTGCAACGTTTGTTGTTAGCCCACGCTGCTTATCCGGTAGTTGGCGAAGCCGCAGACGGTCACTCAGGTTTGCAAATGGCCATTGCATTACAACCGGATTTGGTATTTTTGGATATTGAAATGCCTGATCGCAATGGCCTCAGTGTGGCGGCAGAATTACTGCAATTGCAGCCACCGCCGGCGGTAGTGTTTGTGACGGCCCATCCACAACACGCCTTAGCAGCCTATCAGGTGGCGCCAGCAGACTATTTACTTAAACCGGTCTCAGCCGAGCAACTAGCCGCCAGTTTGCAGCGTATTGGCCTTGCGACCAAAGCACATCTGGAAAAACAACAGGAGCAGCACTGGCTTTCGTATAAAAGCGGCGGCAGTTTGCGTCGTGTTGAACTGCAGCAACTTTTTTACCTACAGGCCGAAGACAAGTACGTACGGATGGTATTTGCCGGTGGGCAGGCATTGACTGAGCTAAGTTTGAAGCAATTAGAAGATTTGTATCCCCAGCAGTTACTGCGGATCCACCGCCATACACTGGTGCTCAAGCGCCGCTTAAAAGCGCTGCATCGCTTGCCTGATGGTCGCCATGTGCTTGAACTTTGGCAAAGTGATGATTTGCTTGAGATCAGCCGGCGCGAATTGGGCCAGATCCGCCAGTTGTTGTCGCCGTCGTTGCGCTAAACCGACCCTCGTTTTGATTTTTGCGGGTGCAAGCAACCGTTGGTCGGCCGCTATTGCCGTTTGTCAGAAATCCCTCGTCGTTCGCAATTCCTTTGTTTTATATTACCGTAGCACTTTTGAGTCACTGGATTTTCACTCTGGTGATGATTTGCCACAGGAGACATTATTGTGAAAATAAGCAGGATCAGACCCAGCCGTGGTTTTAGTCTGATGGAGTTATTAGTCACGATTGCAGTATTAGCAATTACGCTCGCTATTGCGGTGCCATCGTTTACCGGTGTCATTGGCAATAGTAAATTGCGCGGCCAAGCCAGCGAACTTCAAACCGCGCTCACATATGCCCGCACCGAAGCTATTCGGCTCAATCGCAGTGTGGTGTTTTGTCATTCGGCGAATGGCACCAGTTGTACCGTTCCTTCTGCATCAGGCTGGGAAGGCTGGTTGGTCAGCGCGGCAGGTGCGGCGTTAGCGACGCCCGTGGTGCCAGCGCTGCGCACAGGGCTCATTGCGGCGGCGCCGATGCGGATCTCCAGCGGTGTCAATCTGGCTGCAGCCAGTCATGTGGTTCGTTTTACCCCACAAGGTTTAGCGCGTGGCTTTGCCAATAATGTGCCGTTGTCGGATGTGATCAGGGTTTGTATTGCCCAAGCCAGCACCAATCCGAATACCAGAGAAATTCAATTTAGCTCCGGCGGCCGTAGCCGGATTGTGACAACTGATAATGCCGGTACCTGCCCTTAAGCAAGCAGGGGAACTGGGAGGAATGATGTTGAACAACAGCCTTAACTTTAAACATGGTGTTGGTGCAGGTCTGCAACGACAAGCCGGTGTCTCCTTACTGGAAGTGTTAATTGCCGTGTTGGTGCTTTCGGTGGGTCTGTTAGGCATTGCTGGTTTACAAACGGCGAATGTGCGAAATACCCAAAGCGCCCATCAGCGTACGGTGGCCGTATTGTTGGCGGCTAGCATGGCAGAGCGGATCCGTGCCAATCCAACGGCGTCGCTTGCCGGTGTTTTTGTCCTTGCTAAAAACTGTAAAGCACTGGCCGCTGCCGGCACGATTCAAAGCGTGGAGCATGCCAACTGGATGACCGAAATTAGGACCAGTTTAGGCGCAATTGACACCAGCTGTGGTGAAGTGATTTATACCCCGGCGACCCAAACCTATACCGTCAATGTGTATTGGGATGACTCCAGAGCCATTGGTGGCTTGGTGAATATGAACATAACGCAAGTGGTGAGAATATGACGATGTTATGGCAGCGCCAGCAAGCCGGACGCGGTTTTACGTTGATTGAATTGATGGTCAGCATGTTGCTTGGGACATTTTTAATTGGGGGGGTGGTGGGGGTTTATATTGCCAACAGCAGAACCAATCTGGTCAATGAACAAATGGGGCAGGTGCAACAAGCAAGTCAGGTGAGTTTCCAGTTGCTTGGCCGTGATGTACAGCATGCTGGATACGTCGGTTGTTCAAATATTATTTCCAGCCGCGTCGTGAACGTTCTCAACCCACAACCCTGGTGGGCGAATTGGGTCGGTGGGGTACAAGGCTATGAAACGGGCGCGATCCCGAACTTTACCGCCGGAGCAATTCCGCCGCTGGCAAATACCGACGGCCTGCATCTGATGTATGGCCGTGGGGTTAGCTCATCGGTCGTCGCGCACAATGCAGTGGCGGTACCACCACTGGTCATTAATCAGAACCTCGGTGGCATTGTCGCGAACGATATTTTATTAGGCTGTGATTCACGGATGGCGGTTATTTTTCGGGCGACAGCAGTTGCCGGCAATAACATTAGCCATGCCATCGGCGGTGGCGCACCAGCCAATAGCACCTTGAATTTTGCAATTGCACCAGACGGCAGCCTGTTTCAACAAAATTTATCGAATGATGCGGGCACCGTCATGCCATTGGAGTCGGTGGGCTGGTTTGTCGGCACTCAGGCTGGCATCAATTCGTTATATCGGGTGGCATTGGTGGCAGGAACACCACAAATCGAGGAAGTGGTGCAAAACGTTCAAGATTTGCAGCTGCAGTATTTAATTCAAGGCGCAAGCAACTACGTTGATGCCAATTTAGTGGCTGACTGGGGAGAGGTGATGTCGATTCGGGCCACGTTAACGTTGGCGGATAATCCGACCATGCCGATGGCGCTTGGGATCCGGCAAATCAGTCAGGTGATTAACCTGCGTAATCGGAAGGAGTCGTAATGAAACATCAACCGAAGCCGCAGCGCGGCATGGCGTTAGTGATCAGTTTATTGTTACTGGTGGCGATAACGTTATTGGCAGTGAGCACAATGCGCAGCACCACGATGCAGGAGCGTATGGCGTCAAATTTGAACGATCGCGAAATAGCTAAACAAGTGGCTGAATCTACTATCCGTCAGGCAGGCACGCTATTGCCGCCCGTCGCAGGTTCTGCTTGGTATACCGCGGTATTGCCGGCACCGGTTGCTGGCACTGCTGATATTTGGCAAAACCCAGCGGCATGGGCCAATGCCGGTGCGATAGTCGTCACTATTAATGGCGTCAATTACACCGGCCAGTATTTGGTCGAGAATATGGGTTTTTGGGTAAATCGCAATACACCCAACTGTAAAGTGAAAGATGACCCACTGTGCGAAAGTCAGACTTATCGCATTACTGCCCGAACCACCCCAACCGCTGGCCGTGCCAGTGTGATCTTACAAGCCATTTGGCGGTTGTAAGTCAGCCTTTGCAGGAGAACAAATATGTCGCTTCAGAAAACAAATACGCTTAGGTCATACGGTTGGTTGTTACTCAGTGCAGCGCTGGGCGCCAGTACCGCGCAAGCTGCAATTGATATATCAAGTTCACCGCTGGAAACTGGTACGGCAGTTCCGCCAAATATCTTATTTATTCTGGATGACTCAGGCTCAATGAATTTAAATACCATGCCTGATGGTTTGTTCAAGATCCCTGGACAATGTACAAATACTAGTCCAACTAAGGTTACCTACGACGAATTAGACTTTCGTAAATGTACGTCTCTTGGTGTTAGGTTTATGGCTTCGAGTCATCTGAATAAAGTTTATTACAATCCGGATACAACTTATCTGGTTCCGCCTGGCCCGATAACTGATTACACCAAACCTACTTATACTTCGGTAAAAATTAACGGATATAGTACAAGTGCTACGCCGGCAACAGTAAACTTGAGTACAAATTATCGTGCGTTGTTTAGATGGTATGAACCAGGTAATAACCATTATGCAATCAGTAACAGTGACTCTAGTTACAATGCAGGGGATGCCTTCTATTTTAAATTTAATAATGGCAGCGGCTGCTCATCCGATCCATATAAAGATAGCTGTTATAACTTGGTGTCTATGTCAACACAAAGTGCGTCACAAAAAGAAAACTTTGCGATTTGGTTTTCGTTTTATAGAACGCGTCTTATGGCCTCTAAGGCGGGTATAACACGAGCATTTGATACCCAGACTGATTCAATTCGGGTGGGTTATGGTGCGATTAATTTGTCGCCAGTTATAAAATCGGGTGTTGGAGCTTTTAATGCATCACAACGTACCGGATTTTTTACTTGGCTGCATGGTAAAGGAGGAAGTGGTAGTACGCCATTGCTCGGTGCTTTGAATCAAGCTGGTACTTATTTCACCACCGACACACCATGGCGAACTGATCCGTCATCTGCCGCATCGGCGCTGCTCGAGTGTAGGCAAAATTTTACAATTCTGATGACCGATGGCTACTATGGGGATAGTTCTTCAGTTGGCGATCAAGACAGTACAAACGGGACTTTAATTACTGGCCCTAATGGTAAATCATTCACTTATACAGCTAGCAACCCGTTTAAAGATGGCAAAGCGAGTACTTTGGCAGACGTCGCGATGAAGTACTGGAAAACTGACTTACGGACCGATTTAGACAACACGGTTCCTTTTAGTGGTGTAAATCCGGCTTTTTGGCAGCACATGGTGACTTTTGGTGTGGGTCTTGGTGTCTTAGGAACTATTGATACTAAAACTGCATTTGATGCCATTAATGGCGGTAGTGCCGTTAATTGGTGGAGTGGTAGCGATAACCAAAATAAAATTAACGATTTGTTGCATGCGGGCGTAAATAGTCGAGGTGGTTTTTTTAGCGCCGACGATCCAACCGTTTTTGCTGAAGGTCTTGCCGCTACCTTAAATACGATTCAGGCACGGGTGGGCTCTGCATCCAACATTGCGGCGACTGCGATTAACTCACTACAAACTGAATCAAATTTGTATCAGGCTCGTTATGTCGCTGGGCAATGGGCGGGTGATTTATGGTCTTACGCGGTGAACGATGTAAGCACACCCGTCTGGAAAGCCAGTGAACAAGTGCCGGCGCCTAATAGTCGTAATATTCTGGTCGGCAATGGCAGTACCAAAGGTCGTAGTTTTACTTGGTCAAATCTGACAGCCGCTGAAAAAACTGCTTTGGGTGGTAACGCCGATATTGTCGACTACTTGCGTGGTGATACCTCAAAAGAAAAACTAAAAGGTGGCAGTTACCGCGATCGACTTTCAGCACTGGGTGATTTAGTTAATTCATCACCAGAGCTGGTCGGTGAACCGATTGACATGAGCTACCATCGTTATAGCTGGTCGGGGGCGGCGGATTACCGTGCTTTTCTAAGCGGCCCGGCCAAAAGCCGCGCACCGATGATTTACGTGGGCGGCAATGATGGCATGCTGCACGGGTTTAACTCGACAACCGGCGTCGAGGTGTTAGCCTTTATTCCCGCGGCAGTGATGGCGCCGATTAATGGTGGCAGCAATGTGCTGAAAAAATACTCTGAACCCGCTTACAGTCATTTATTTTCCATTGATGGCTCACCAGTGGTGGCCGATATTTATGCCGATGGTAGCTGGAAAAGCATCTTGATCGGCGGGATGGGCCGAGGTGGTAACAGCCTATTTGCCATTGATGTCACCAATCCAACGGCGGTTGATGGCAATAAAGTGTTGTGGGATAAAGCTTTTACCGAGCTTGGCATTTATTTAGGTAAACCACAAATTCATCGAATGGAGTCTGGTGACTGGGCCATATTGGTTGGTTATGGCATTAACAACAGCACCAATAAGTCAGGTTTGTTAGTTATTGATGTTAAAAGCGGTAATATTATTAAACAATTACCAACACCTGCTGGAAGTGCCGGTGACCCAAATGGGATCTCTGAAGTAAACGTTCTCGATATCGACGCTGATGGCAATGTCGACTGGGTTTATGGCGGCGATTTACACGGTTATGTCTGGAAATTTGATTTATCATCGGCGTCGACCAGCGCTTGGACGATTGCCAATGCTGGACAAGCTTTGTTCCAAGCTAAAGATCCAAGTGGCACCCGGCAGATGATTACCGGCGGAGTAATGAGTAGCATCGATCCTAAAACAGGTAAAAGCTGGGTGTTTTTTGGCACCGGGCGTTATTTAAATCAGGATGATCCTAGCAACACCCAGATACAAACTTGGTATGGCATTATTGATGGTCCAACGGTGAGCTCACGCTCGGAGCTGGTGCCACGAGTGATTACCAAAGTGGGTGAGGACCGAGTGGTGACGGGTGCCAATACTTTAGACCCGACGAAAAAAGGCTGGTATATGGATTTAATTGATAGCCGTGAGCGGATTGTCGATTTACCGGTGGTGATTGGTGGTGATTTAGTGATGAACACCATGATCCCTGATACCAATGTCTGTAACCCAAGTGGTTCTGGTTATGTGATGGCGGTTTCGCCTTATGTCGGCGGGCGTTTGAAAAAACCGTTCTTTGATATCAGTAATGATGACAGTTTTACGCCCGATGATAAAGTTCAAGTAGGTGCGGAAATGGTCGAAGTCAGTGGTATTAAAGTGGGCAGCCTGAACAGCGTGGTCACGTTCACCAAAAAAGGGGATAAGGTCGTCGCCTTGGTTAACTGTGAAAATGCCAACGTCTGTGAAGAGCCGGCTAACGTCAACAAAAACAGTGGCCTGCAGTCTTGGCATGAAATCAGCAATTAATGGAGTTTCCGATGCGACAACAACGTGGTTTTAGTTTAATGGAGTTGATGGTCGCCGTGACGATTATCGGGATTATTGTCGCCGTGGCATTGCCATCGTACAACAGCCATCTGCTCAATACTCGGCGCACAACCGCCGCCGCTTGTATGGTAGAGATGGCGCAATTTATGGAGCGTGTGTACACCACCAGTATGAATTACGGTTTAAACGCTGGAGCGGCGACCGTATTACCGAACAGCAGTTGCCGCAATGATTTGGCGACGTTCTATACCATGAGCCTGATCACCACACCACAAACCTTTACGCTGACGGCGACGCCAATCGGCGCGCAGGTCAAAGATAGCAAATGTGGCATTTTAACTGTGACCCAGACAGGCGCCCGCACCGCTGCTGGGTCTGGTGCGGCGGCGAAAGTTCGAGAATGCTGGTAACAGCGACAGCTTAAAACATCGTTTGCACTGTGACATCGGCACCTTGTTAAGTTAAATCAGCCCCTACTGAGGGGCTTTTTTGATCTGAAGCAGCAACGAGCAGCAGGCCGTGGTGCGTCTAGGGCTTAAAATTGGCTTTCCACAGTACTGTGCCGTTATGGCATCGGTACGCACCGTCTGTCACATATCCTGGGTGATGGCCTCGAACAAAACTTACAGATTTTTATCATGGCGCTGTCATCTGTCATCTGTCATCTGTCATCTGTCATCTGCCATCTGCCGTCAGCTAAAGCTAAGCCAATGGTTTTTATCCAGAATAAAATATTTATTGTCATTTGTTTGATATTTGTGAATTAATAATTAAATTTAAGGTTCATTTAATTGGTGAAAGGATACACCAATGACCAAGGGATTTACTTTTATCGAGGTCTTACTGTGCTTGCTACTGTTTGGCCTTGGCATGCTCGGAGCACTCGCCAGTCAGTTGTACGCCCGGCAGCAGGTATTGATGGCAACGCAGCGTTTATTGGCGACCGCCATTGTTTCGGACGTCGCCGCGTCGTTGCAGTCTGTGCCGCAGGTGGCGAAATCATTTCAGGGTCACTTTGACGCAAAGCCAGGCAAAGTCGGTGTATGCCAAGACGCTGCATCATGTACCAGCCCACAATTGTTACAATCACAAGTTGATCGGCAATTAACAGTCTTGTTATCGGCTTCGGCTGCAGGGCTGCCGTCGGCGCAGCTATGTATTGTTTCTGCAGGGGTCTTGCCGGAAGTTCAATTGAGCTGGCGCGGCCTCATTGCCAGTAAATTCACCCCTAAAGCCACACTTTGCCCGCTGCCAGCAGGTTTTTTTCATGTGGTTTTGCGCGCAGATGCGGGACATTGATATGCGTCGTTTGAATCGCAGAGGACGCAACGGTTGGACGTTGATTGAAGCCATGATCAGCATGGCACTAGGTCTGCTCAGTACGTTATTGCTAATCACGGGTTGGCAATGGAACTATCGGGCTTTTATTCAGACCACCCAATTAAGTGAACTGCAGCAAAGCGCGCAGTTTGTATTGAGTTTTATGCAGCAGGAATTGATTAATCAGAATTTTTGGGCTGGATTCGAGTTAACAAAGCTGCCCCCGTCAACCTTAACCACACCGCTCGCCGATTGTGTTGGTCCTTTTGATAGCGGCAGTTTTCCAAAGTTAAATCTTAATTTTTCCAGCATTTATAGCGGCGTTGTCGGTGGTAGTGGCACGCCGGGGTGTTTAACTTCGGCTTATAAAGGCTCCGATTTTATCCAATTAAAACGACTGGCTGGTGCACCCGTGTCCAAGGCTGAATTAAAAACCAACCGCGTCTACCTGCAACAAAATAACCGCCAAGCTAGTTTTGTCGCGGTGCACAGCCCGGCCCTTTCCTCTGCAGCAACTTACTGGCCCTACGTGCATCAATTGTGGTACGTGGCGCAGCAAAAGCATGCTGGTAAGACCGTTCCAGTGATGATGCGAAAACGGTTAGTACGCCAACTATCAGGCCAATTAGCAATGGACACCAGCTCCGTCATCGATGGTGTTGAGATGTTGTATTTTGAACTGGGTGTCGACAGTAATTTCGACGGGCAAATGGATTATAGCAAACCAGCCGCGCAGATTTCAGAGGCGGTCTGGCGGGGGCAAACGGGCAAAATCATGCAGCTACGTTACTTTGTGTTGTTGCGGAGTCTCACTGCCGATCTCACTTATACCAATGTGCAGCAGTACCAATTGGGACAACGATTGTACAAAGCACCAGGTGATCATTATCGCCGGCTGTTGGTGTCAAGTGCCGTCACTTTTAACAACCTTTAACTCTTCGGAGTGAGCAATGAAAGCAAATGGATTTGTGTTGATAGTGTGCTTGTGTTTTATCGCACTCGTCAGTTCGATGGCGCTGAGCGCCTTATTACTTGGGTTACTCAGTCAAAAGATTGGGATTGCCGGGCAGCAGCAGTTACAGCAGCTGAAGCTGGCAAAAGGCATGCATCTGCAACAGCTCATCGCGCAAAAAAGTCAGCTGGCGATAGGCGACTTTGCCTTATGTCCGGCTCAGCACTCAGTTTGGACTGAATCAGTCACTCGGTGTCGTTGGGTCGCGCACAGCAGTCAATATGAACAATTGACTGCTTGGAGCAGCTTGGTCATGACCACTGAGCTGCTTTTGCCAGGGGAGGCGTTATGAACATTTTTGCCCATTTTTCACGGTGCAACTTGCTAAAACTAACGTTGTTGCAAGGCTGTTTGCTCTTCGTAGTATCTGCGCATTGCATTGCGGTGGGTGCTGCTACGACGCCAGCCAAAACTGAAGCGGTAGGCTCAGGGTGGCGTCTCACTGCAACCGGCAGCTATCAGCTGATCCCAGATATAGAGCTTGGTAAGCTGGTTGACGAAAAACCAACATTTTGTGTGGAGCCGCGCCCTGATGGTCGGCCGATAGCATGGACCGATCCAGCAGGCATAAAGCAGCAACTAAGTTTGAGCAATGAACGTGGTGTATTACGCTGGTGGTCAGCGCCGACGAAGCAGCAGTTGATATGGTCCAGTGGTTCTCATGTAGCTGCGGTCTCGGAATCCCAATCGGAGCAGCTGGCGGTGATTACACAATTAACTGCCCCCAAACGGTTAACGGTCGTCTGGCCAGAGCCTAGCTGGCGGCGGTATTCGGCGGCTGATTTGACCGATCCTTTGAAACCTAAGGCTTTGTGGCAATGGCAACCGCCAATCCTGGGCACAGTGCAGACACCTGTGTCGTTGTTGCTAAAAACGTCGAGTGGGGCAACGTCAGCGTTATTGATGGTCTCAGGTGCCGATGCCGTGCAACCAGCGTTATGGGTTGTTGATGCAAATTCCGGTCAGCTTATTGCGACGCAGCAGTATCAGCGAGCCATAAAAACAGTGGAATTGCCTTTTTTGTTAACGGATATCGTCGCGGCGCCGGCGGTGCTTGATCGCAATGCGGATGGGTATACGGATCGGATCTACCTGCTTGATTCACAAGGTCGTCTGGTACAAATCGATATCAGCGAACAGCTACAGTTCCAAAGTAGGGTCGTTGCTGATTTATCGGATACCGCGGCGCAATTTAACGTTCAGCCAGTTGCCAGTAGAGCCGTGCTGCCTAATCCTCAGCTTTTTACGACCTCAGAGAGTGCAATGCCTGATATGCGCGCAGGTGATGATCGCGATGACGGCGCCAACGCTGCTGGAATTGCTGGACAAGAGGCAGATATACTGATGTTTTATTCAACCAAGGCCGAGCAATCGCAAATTTGGGTGCTCATGATCCCAGATTCGCCAGCATTTACTATTCAGCCTCATCATTTAATTCAGCGTGATTTGCAAACCGATGCTACAGCGGTCGTGACCACAACGAGTGTCACTGCCGGTTGGTATGGCATTTTGCCGGCACCACCCGTGACTCTGCCGCAGCTGTTTGCTGGCGTCTTATATTTGCCACTTGCTGCCAGTGCGAATAGTTGTGCAGGCGCCCGGCAGGCAAATCAGTTATTTGCCAGACATGTGTTCCAAGGCAGCGCGGTATACACAAAAGAGCAGCTTGCCGGCGTAGCCGCGCCTTTTGGCATCCCCACTGCCGTGCAACGCAGCTCTGGTGAGATTGCATTACAAGATAGGCAAAGTGGAGCCTTGTTGTTGCCGCAGATCCGCGGAGTCCGTGCTGATTGTCGATTTTGTACCGAGCCATTGCTGCAAAGTCATTACCCAAAGTGGCAGCGCATGGCCATCTATCAACATGAAGCAGAGATTTACCGATGAATAGCTGTCGGCAGGTCTCCATTACGGGCGCAGCAGGTTTTGCGCTGATTGAAATCATGGTCGTGATTGCCATCATTGGACTGTTGGTTTCGATGATCATGCCGGGTTATCAGCGGCATGTGTTGAATAGTTACCGGCTTGAAGCGAGTGGTGAGCTACTTAAACTTGCTAATTTGCAGCAATTATTGCTGGCCGAACAAGCTCGCTACACTGCAGATTTCACCGAACTTGGTTACCCAGCAGCAAGTTATCATTTGGCATCGGGACGGTACAACATCTCAGCGGAATTGACAGCCGATGGGTATCGACTGATCGCCGACGCTGTGGGTCCGCAATTAGCAGATGCAAGCTGCACGCAATTCAGGCTTGATCAATATGGTGTTAAGCAAAGCTTTCCGGCGCCTGATTGCTGGCAAAAGTAACGGCAATTTGCACTGCGTTGCAGCAAAATACCCAGCTGGTAGGTAAGCTGGGTATTTTTTATTCGCTGCTATGCGGGAGTTATTTGCTAGCGTGGGCACGGCGCTGCGACAAATTCACTTTGACTGCGTCCGGCCTGACTTAAAGATAAAGTGTAATGCCAACTATATTGTGCGGCGCAGTAGATAAAAGTGCCGTTTTGTACTGCTTGCAGGCTGCCGTCTTGTCGAAACTGAATTTGTTCGCGGTTGTAATACAACCAATGTGATTCTGGTGGCCGTTCCAGTTGGCGCAATAGTCTAAATTTGCTTGTTGATTGCTGTTGACTGATTTGAATCGGAATTTGCCACCATTGATTAAAGCAATCACCAGCAAGCCGCGGACAGAAGCTAACCACCTGTCCCGAGCTAATGGCCAGAATACGGGCAAAATTTAGATGTTGCTGAAATTGTCGGATATAACTTTGTGCATATTGCCTTGCTAACATTTCCTGTAACGAAGGCCAGCCGATGGCTAACATTAGTCCTAATAAATTACACACAATCAGTAATTCGAGCAGGCTAAACCCAGTTTGCAAGGGGCGTTGCAGAGGAACATTCAATCTTGGCATGTTGAAATCCTTTCGTGTCGCGCCGCAATCCTTACAGCGTCTTGGTATAGCTGGCACAAAACTCAATACTGTAACGCTGTTGCACTTGAATTTGTTCAGCTGCACTAACCATAGTGGCTAAACCTTGAGGTAGCAAATTTGTGAATTTAAATGTGACTTATCCCAGTAATCTGAGGCCATGTCGGGCAGGCTCTGAAAATGCAGGCAAAAGTGCGGCACTTTGAGCAACTCAATTTGAGAATGCCGTTGAAAATAGCTACCATAGCGCGGAATTTTTCTTATTGAGCGCAGCGTTATGTCGCAGTCCATTTCTGTCAGTTTGGTTCAACAACAATTTCCGGTCGGCGCTGTGCAGCAGAACAGCCAACAGGTCATTGCGTTAGCCCAACAAGCTGCCACCGATTTGGTAATCTTTCCTGAATTAACCTTAACTGGCTACCCGCCAGAAGACTTATTGCTGCGAAATGATTTTATGCTTTTGGTCGAGCAAGGGCTGGTTGATATTCAGGCAGCCGCTTATCCGGGCGTGATTATCGTTGGCCATCCATGGCGTCAGGATGGCGAGCTTTTTAATGCCGTCAGTGCCATTGCTCAGGGGCAGCTAATCGGGCGATATTTTAAACAAGCCTTGCCAAATTTTGGTGTTTTTGATGAGCAGCGTTATTTTACGGCGGGCACCGAAACTTTTACGTTTAAATGTAAACAACAAACCTTTGCGCTGCTGATTTGTGAAGATGTCTGGCAAGGTGATGCGGTCGCCGCTGCCAAAGCGGCTGGCGCGGATTGGGCTTTGGTCCTCAATGCGTCGCCGTATGACACGGCTAAAATAGCGCAGCGTCAGCATTTACTTACTACGTTAGCGCAGCGACTGAATCTTGGTTTTATCTATGTGAATCAAGCGCAAGGACAGGACGAACTGGTGTTTGACGGCAGTTCGATGTTGGTCGATCCCACGGGGCACATCGTGCTGCAGGCGCCTGCTTTTAGCCGAGACATTTATCGCGCGGCTTTGCGTCAACAACAGGGCATCTGCAGTGCCAGCCATCAGTTACAGTTACCAAATGCATTAAGTTTTGAAGCCGAAGTGTATCAAGCGCTGGTAATGGCGACCCGCGACTACATCACCCAAAATGGTTTCCCCGGGGCAGTGCTTGGTTTGTCCGGTGGCATCGACTCTGCGTTAACGCTTGCCATCGCTGCTGATGCGATTGGTGCTGATAAAGTGCAAGCGCTGATGTTGCCCTTTCGTTATACCTCGTCCATGAGTGTTGAAGACGCCACTGCGCAAGCCAAAATCATGGGCATTGAGTTTGATGTGGTTTCGATCGAACCGATGTATAACAGTTTTATGCAGCAATTAGCGCCGATTTTTGCCGGCAGCGCCGTTGATACTACCGAAGAAAACCTGCAAGCGCGGCTACGTGGTGTGTTGTTGATGGCACTGTCGAATAAAACTGGGCGCATGTTACTGACCACCGGCAACAAAAGTGAAGTAGCGGTCGGTTACTGTACTTTGTATGGCGACATGTGTGGTGGTTTTGCTGTGCTTAAAGATGTGCCAAAAACCCTGGTCTTTCGGCTGGCGAGTTATCGCAACAGCATTTCGCCGATCATCCCACAGCGGGTGATCGACCGGCCACCTTCAGCAGAGCTGGCGCCCGATCAGACCGATCAGGACAGTCTGCCGCCCTATGCTGATTTGGATGCAATGATTGAAGCTTATGTTGAACAGGATAAATCGCTGTCTGAGATAGTCGCGATGGGCTATGCTGAAGCGACTGTGCGGCGGGTATTAAATCTGATTGATTTAAATGAATATAAACGACGTCAGTCGGCGGTGGGACCAAAAATCACCAGCCGTAATTTTGGTAAAGACAGACGCTACCCGATCACGTCGGCTATGCGCAAACAGCGGTAGAGCAGCTTATGAAAAAGATCGAAGCTATCATCAAACCCTTTAAGCTTGATGATGTCCGGGAAGCCTTGGCCGATATTAATGTCACCGGCATGACCGTGACCGAAGTGAAAGGTTTTGGCCGGCAAAAAGGCCATACCGAATTATATCGGGGCGCCGAATATATGGTCGACTTTCTGCCCAAGGTAAAACTAGATATTGTCGTGGCAGACGATCAGGTCGATCGGTGTGTTGAAGCCATTATGAAAACGGCTCAGACCGGTCGGATTGGCGATGGCAAAATTTTTGTCTTTAACGTCGAGCGGGTGATCCGTATTCGCACCGGCGAAGAAGACGAAGAAGCTATCTGAGCCTGCTTCGATGTTAACTCAGGCATCAGCAGAGCTGCTGCCGGCGGCAACACCACCAGTCACCGAACTGGTGTTGTGCCGTTTTTGTGATTTACTACAACAACTGCCACAATTGCAGGACGGCGAAGAGGCCGATTGCCAACGTTGCGGCCATGAGCTTGATGCACGCCAGCGAGAGTCAGCCTTGCGGCCTATTTTATATGCGCTCAGTGCTTTGTTTATGTTGGTGCTTACTAATTGGTTTCCATTTGTCGGGATGGATGCCGCTGGTAGTCACCGCGACATGGACTTTCTCGATACCTCAGCGGTGTTACTCAGTGAACGTCATCCATGGCTGGCGATTTTAGTCTGGCTTTTTATTCAGGCGATCCCGGCATTTTGTATGCTCGCGATTGTTTATCTCAAACTTGGGATGTATATCCGGTTGCCGGCCTTAGTGCAAACCGCACGTTTATTGTATGCCCTAAAACCCTGGAGCATGGTTGATATTTTCCTAATTGGCTTAATTGTCAGCTTTGTGAAGTTACTCACCCATTTTGAAATATCACTTGGTATGAGCTTTTGGGCATTTTGTATTTTTTGTTTATTACACCTACGCACTTTTCAAGTGGTCGACCGTCATGAATTGTGGTCGCGCATTGCGCCAGCGCCGCAGCCAGTGCAAGGGAAAATCGCAGGCCAAACCGGGTTAAGCCAGCAACTGAAAGTGTGTAACTGTTGTACTGCGCTGGTGGCGCTTGAGCAGCCTACTTGTTCACGTTGTGGCAGCAAAGTGGCGCAACGGATCCCCAATAGTATTCAGAAAACCATCGCATTGTTGTTCACCGCCACCATCTTGTATATTCCAGCTAATTTCTTGCCGATGATGGAAACGGTGTCGCTCGGTGACAGTATCGAATCCACCATTATCAGCGGCATTATTTTAATGTGGCAAGATGGTGCTTATCCGGTGGCGATCGTGGTGCTGTTGGCGAGCGTGGTGATCCCGGTGCTAAAAATAGTGGTGATGTTTTGGCTTTGTTATTTAACCACCTTGCCGCAGAGCGAGCGTAGCAAACATGGCACTTGGGTTTATCCGGTGGTGGATTGGATTGGACGCTGGTCGATGGTTGATGTGCTGGTGGTGGCCATTTTAGCGGCATTAGTGCGATTTGATGCGCTGGTCGGGGTGTATCCTGGCATTGGTACTTTTGTATTTGCCTGTGTGGTGATTATCACAATGCTGGCGGCGATGAGTTTTGATCCCCGATTATTGTGGGATCCAAGTCCGACTGAACAACTGGAGAAAAGGCAGTGACTGAACAAGCGGTGAAAGCTAGAGTTCGAAAAATTACTCAGTGGTCGCCTATTTGGATTGTACCGGTGGTCGCCGTGCTGATTGGTGCCTGGATGCTGGTGTATACCTATAAAAACCAAGGACCCACTTTAACCTTATTGGCCAGCAACGCCGAAGGCATTATTCCTGGGAAAACGGCGATCAAAAGCCGCAGTGTTGATGTTGGCAAAGTATTTTCAGTGGAACTGTCGCAAGATTTAAAACAAGTGGTGATCAAAGCGCGGATGAACCCAGGCAGCGATGGACTACTTAATGATGAATCTCAGCTGTGGGTGGTGAAACCCAGTGTCGGGCGAGGTGGTGTGACTGGATTAAATACTTTGTTATCTGGTGCTTACATTGAACTACAACCGGGCAAGGGAACTACCGATAAATTTTATTACCAACTGCTCGATAGTCCGCCAATTGCGCCGCCTGACGCTCCCGGGGTGCGAGTATTTTTGACCAGTAGCGATGCGACATCGCTGTCGGTCGGCGATCCGGTGTTATACCGTGGTTACGACGTGGGCACTGTTGAATTGGGCGAGTTTGATACTGCAGGCCGCTCAATGCGTTATCAGCTTTTTATCCGCGCGCCTTATGATGCGCTGGTCACCGAAAATGTGCGCTTTTGGCAAAGTAGCGGCATGGCGCTTGATATGTCAGCCGAAGGGGTGCGTATTGAAATGGGTTCGATTGCGACCTTACTCAGTGGCGGTGTCACTTTTGATGTACTGGATGGCTGGCCAATGGGACCACAGGCGGCCAATAACAGTAAATTTCAGTTGTTCCAAAATAAAAAGAGTATCCAAGACGGTCTCTATAATGAGTATCTGGAATATCTGTTGTTTTTTGATGAGTCGGTAAGAGGTCTCACGTCTGGCGCGCCGGTTGAATATCGCGGTGTGCGCATTGGCACTGTGATGACCGTGCCGTATTTTTTTAAGATGAAAAACCCGTTACAAATTGCTTTTAATCGCGGCGTGCCGGTATTAATTCGGATTGAAGCGGGCCGGCTTTATGACAGCCTGACGTTACCGCAACTACAAACTGAGCTTGATCAAGCAGTGCAGCAGGGCTTGCGAGCGGTATTAAAAACGGGGAATTTACTGACCGGTGGTTTGTATATCGACTTAAATATTATTGAGGCGCCAGCCGTATCAACCCCTAGCAGTGTTGTTAAAACGATGGCCGCAAGTACCGATGCTGCGATGAATAATAGTGACGCTGTGGTGACCGCCATGGTTGATGCTGCTAATAACACCGCGGATGGTGTTAGCAGTGCCATTCCCGCCGATCTGCCGCTGGCAACACCGTTGAGCCCGCCGCAATTGGATCAATTTGCTGGTTTTAAGCTGTTGCCAACGGCGCGCTCTGGCCTTGGCCATATTGAACAAAAAGTATTGCAGGCGCTGGATAAAATAAACAATTTGCCGGTAGAGCAAGTGCTTAGCGACACGTCTGCCACCTTAAATGAAACCAAACAGCTGATGCTGGCAAGCCAGTTGCTGGTGAAAAGCCTCGATGCACTGGTGGGTAAAGAGACGACACAAGCACTACCGGCTGACTTACAACAAAGTTTGTTAGAGATGCGCAAAACGCTGAATGGTTTTAGCCCGGGTTCACCGGTCTATGAACGGATTAACAGCAATCTGCAGGCGATGGACAAAGTGCTACGGGATTTACAACCGGTGGTCCAAACGCTCAATCAGCAAAGTAACGCGTTAATATTAGGTGCTGATCCTAAAGCTGATCCGCAGCCCCAACAAGGAATCAAACCATGAAGCGGACGTTTGCGACAATCATCATGGCGCTTGCTCTGACCACAACCAGCGGTTGTAGCTCAGTGCAGGAACTACATTTTTACCATTTACCGCAGCAAGCAGACATCGCTGTCGCAGTGGCGATAGATGCGCCGGTGATTGTGGTGGAGCCGGTGATGGTAGCGAATTATCTCAATACCAATGCGCTGATTTTACAGACCTCATCGGTGCAATTGGTGAAAACGACCCAACATCAGTGGGCTGAGGCACTGGATCAGCAACTCACGCGACTGTTACAACAACAACTTGCCACTGCGTTACCCAACCATCGGATCACTGATCGAGCGCCGTTAGGACCGCAGCAAAGGTTGTTAGTGCAGATTGAACAGTTTCATGGCACCGAACAAGGCATCGTGCTGATCAGTGGTAAAGTCAGTGTGCTTAATGGTGAACATACCACACAACAGCGGTTTGCAGTGCAGCTGGCGCAGCCAGAAGCGGGTTATCCGGCGTTGGTGGCGACTTTGGGCGAGGGTTGGCAACAGGTGGTCGCAGAAATTAGCCAGTTATTCAAACCCGATGTATTGAAAGTAAAAGCGGCTCAATAAATGATGTGTGGCGAAGGCAGGTTGACGTTGATGGGCTGAGAAAATGACTACTTGCTTTCTGAACAACAGTGATTGTTGGTAAACGGCAGTGATGCTAGATGATCGAACCGTAACCGCTCGGCTAGCAAGCCCGAAACTCAACCCCCAGCACCACCGGCTGCCGAGCACCGGTGACCGCCGGTACATTCCCGTCAATTCGCCAATCAAAAGCATAAGCCAGCCAAGCAAATGCCATCGCTTCCACCCAATCAGGCGCCACACCTAACTCGGCGGTGGTGCGAATGGTCGATTGTGGCAGTAGTGCCTGTAAATCTGCCAGCAACACCGGATTAAAAGCACCGCCGCCACAGACAAAAATATCAGCCACAGCGTACGGACTAATCGCCAGCGCCATGGTGCCGGCGCAGAATCGGCTTAGGGTGCGCTGCACATCGGCCGCTGCATCTTGCCGTCCAGCGAGATGTTGATTGAGCCATTGCAGTTGAAAGTAGTCGCGGCCGGTACTTTTGGGGCCGGTTTGGGCAAAAAAAGGATCAGACAACAACTGCAACAGTAAATCCGGTAGGACTTGACCACTGGCGGCAAAAGCACCGGCGGCGTCATAAGGTTGTTGCTGGTGCAGCTCAATCCAATTATCCAGTAAACAATTGCCAGGTCCGGTATCAAAACCCAGTACCAATTGATGCGGCAGTAACAAGGTGATGTTGGCAATACCACCGATATTTAAAATGCAGCGGCCTTGTTCAGGACTTGCAAAAATAGCCTGATGAAATGCCGGTACCAAAGGCGCACCCTGGCCACCAAAAGCGATGTCTTTGCGCCGAAAATCTCCAATCACCCGAATGCCGGTTAATGCCGCCAAGCGGTGCATATCGCCAATTTGGTAGCTAAAAGGTTGACGTGCGTTCGGGCGGTGACGAATGGTTTGGCCGTGGCAACCAATGGCTTGAATTTGGCTGGCGGCCACGCCACTTTGCAGCAGTAATTGTGCTACAGCATCGGCGTAACAATCGGCAAGATCGGCTTCAATTAAACCCATCCGCTCAATTTCGTTGACCCCCGGCTGGCTGATAGCCGCCAGTTCAACGCGTAACGATGCAGGGTAGGGCAGAAGGAGGGCGTTTAATAGTTTTGGGGTTGCTTCAGAGAAATCGACCAGCACCACGTCGACACCATCGAGGCTGGTGCCAGACATGATGCCGATATAAAGCTGGTCGTGGTTCATGCGAAGGGATGCTTGTTAGTTCGAAGCCAATACAACATTTTCGTGAGATTTAAGCTGCGCAATCAGCTGCTTAGCATTGTCAGCAAATTTAACTTTGGCGACACCTTCCAATGGATGGGCTTGAGGCAGTTTCACGGTTCTAGGGTTACGGTGGACACCGCCAACCACAAATTCATAATGTAGATGAGCGCCAGTGACGCGGCCGGTCGCACCTAAACGGCCAATCACATCACCTTGTTTTACTTTCTCGCCGCGCTTCACATCACGTTTGGATAAGTGCAGGTACTTAGTGACGATATTATTGGCGTGTTGAATAAACACATAGTTGCCATTGGCACCTTTTTTCGCCGACTCAATCACCTTACCATCGCCAGCCGCCATAATTGGCGTGCCAACCGGAGCGACATAATCAACACCATTGTGAGCGCGGATTTTACCAAGTACCGGATGTAGACGGCGTGGATTAAAGTTAGAGCTGACATACTGGAAGCTAACCGGAGCACGTAAGAAGGCTTGGCGCATACCACCACCATCTGGCTTGTAGAAATTGCCATCGGTGTGCCGTACCGCTTGATAGACTTGACCCTGATTCTGGAATTGCGCGGCAATAATAGCGCCGTTACCAATATATTGACCTTCAGCATAATTACGTTCAAACATCACGCTGAAAGTATCACCGGAGTGGATGTCTAACGCAAAATCGATGTCATAGCCAAATACGTTTGCTAAATCAAGAATTTGCGCTTCAGATAAACCAGCACGTAATGCAGAGTTCCAGAAACTGCCGCTAATGACACCGGCAACTACTTCGGTGCGCACTTCAATTTCTTTTTGCAGTTGACGTGATTCAAATTTGTTATCGCCGGTGCGCTGCACCCGCAAAGTTTTTAAATTGCTAATGGTATAACGCAATTCTTGCAGGGAGCCGTCGGCAGCTAAACCAAATTCCAGTTGCTCACCTGGAAACAATCGAGTCAGGGTCTTTGCGTCTTTACCTGAATCTAAAATGGCCTGCATGGTGATCGCGTCAACTTTTGCTTTGCGAAACACCGTGCCTAAAACATCACCCTTTTTCACTTCGACAGAAACCCACTCTAGTGAGTTGTCTTCTTGTGGCAAGGTGCTATCGGCGTTTTGAACTAAGGAGTCGGTGACAACAGGAACTGCGAGGCTGTAACGTTTACCAATTTCTAAACTGTTCTTTTCAGCGTTTTTGGAAGCTTCGGCTGGATCTGATGGGATCAGTAACAGAACGGACAGTAATGAGGCCAAGCCAACAATGACTAGGCGATGTTTAGTGGGCAAAGATGAAAACATAGAAAGCGCATCTCTTATTATTATGGGAAAAACCACGTGAAAAACGAGCATATAACGATTTTTTATAAGATCCAAGACTTTTGTGCGTTTAATCGAAAGGAATGTTGCAGTAGAATGCGGACTTATAAATTCAGGCGAAAAATTATTCAAAGGAGTAACACATGACGCAGTGGCAACAGGCCTTAGCCGAGATCAAGCGTGGTTGTGAGGAAGTGTTATTAGAAGAAGAATTGATTGCTAAATTAAAGGAAGGCAAGCCGTTAAAAGTCAAAGCGGGCTTTGATCCGACCGCACCCGATTTGCACCTTGGACATACTGTTTTAATCAATAAATTACGCACTTTTCAACAGCTCGGCCATGAAGTTATTTTCTTAATTGGTGATTTCACCGGCATGATTGGCGACCCAACCGGCAAAAATGTGACCCGCAAGCCGTTAACCCGCGAAGATGTATTAGCCAATGCACAAACCTATCAGGATCAGGTGTTTAAGATCTTAGATCCGCTAAAAACACGGGTAGCGTTTAATTCTGAGTGGATGGAGCAATTAGGCGCTGCTGGCATGATCAAATTAGCCGCCCGTCAAACAGTCGCTCGCATGTTAGAGCGCGACGATTTCAAAAAACGGTATGCGAATAATCAATCCATCGCCATCCACGAATTTCTATACCCATTAGTACAGGGTTGGGATTCAGTCGCCTTGCAGGCCGACATTGAAATGGGCGGAACCGATCAGCGCTTTAACTTGCTGATGGGCCGTGAACTGCAAAAAGACGAAGGCCAGCGACCACAGACGGTGATTATGGTGCCGCTGCTCGAAGGCCTCGACGGTGTGCAGAAAATGTCGAAGTCTTTGGGCAACTATATCGGCATCACCGACAGTCCGACCGAGATGTTCGGCAAGATGATGTCCATCAGCGATGACTTAATGTGGCGCTACTATGATTTACTTAGTTTCCGTGCGCTGGAAGATATCGCCGTCCTGAAACAACAAGCGACTGCAGGTCGTAATCCGCGTGACATCAAAATTGAATTAGCCAAAGAAATTATCGCCCGTTTCCACGATGATGCTGCAGCAGAAGCCGCGCACGCCGATTTCACCCAGCGTTTTTCAAAAAATGCGTTACCAGATGATATTCCAGAAGTCACTGTGACCATCGAAGCGGCCGCCATTGCCATTCCACAGCTCTTAAAAGAAGCCGGATTGGTGGAAAGTACTTCGGAAGCGATGCGGATGATCAAACAAGGTGCGGTGAAATTAAACGGCGATACCAAAGTAGAAGACAGTAAACTGGAATTTGTTAAAGGTTCCAGCACGATTTTCCAGGTCGGTAAACGGAAGTTTGCCAAAGTGACCATTGGCTAAACTGACCATAAACTCAAGTGACTCATGTTTAAAGTGCTCCTTGTTTAAACTGTCCCTTGTTTAAAATGGCTTTTATCAGCGGCTTTTTGTTGCAGCCACGATAGGATTGTCAGGCAAAAGTAGAAGACCAAGCCGCAAAACGGAGCCAGATGTGCTCCGTTTTTTTTATTTCTCAAACTAAGGTGATGTCTTAGGAACAACATGATCTGAGGGGCGAGTTGTGGGACGAGCTGTGCAGCTAGCAACAGGAGCAATGCCCTCACGGCGGTGCGGATTATTTTTTGAACAACTTGCGGATGGCATTTTTTTGCTCTAACTTGATATCAAATTGATATCACATTGAGGTGAGTTATGAGTAATGTCGTTGTGCATAAAGAAATGCCCGCTCGTAGTCGGTCGGGTTTTGCCATGTTGGGGATCTTGCTAGTTTCGCAACTCGCCTCACTCGGCGCCATCATTGTGTTACCTGGAATAGTTAAATTACTGGCGCTGCTCTGGGCCATCGCTACTTTTATCTGCTGGTTCGGTTTTTATATGGTGCAACCCAATCAATCGGCAGTATTGCAGCTATTTGGTCGTTATGTCGGTACCGATTTTGTGAATGGCCTACGCTGGGCGAACCCGTTTTTTAGCAAGCAAAAAGTCAGCTTGCGGGTGCGTAACTTTGAAAGCAGTAAGCTTAAAGTGAACGACCATGCCGGCAACCCAGTTGATATTGCCGCGGTAGTGGTGTGGAAAGTAGTTGATAGTGCTGAGGCGGTGTTTGAAGTGGAAGATTATGAAAACTTCGTCAGCATTCAAAGTGAAGCCGCCATTCGTTTTCTGGCATCCAGTTACCCCTATGAAGCAGAGCATGAGCATGAAGTCAGTTTGCGCAGCTCTGGCGAAGAAATCACTGATTTAATGCGAACCGAGATCCAAAACCGCTTGCAAAAAGCCGGGGTGGAAGTGATTGAAGCGCGGATCAGTCACCTAGCCTATGCCCAGGAAATAGCCAGTGCCATGTTACAGCGCCAGCAAGCAAGAGCCGTGGTGATGGCACGGCAGCAAATTGTTGAAGGCGCGGTTGGCATGGTTGAAATGGCGTTAAATCGGCTTGCTGAAAAAGGTGTGGTTGATTTGGATGAAGAGCGCAAAGCGATGATGGTTAGTAATTTGTTGGTGGTTCTTTGTGGTGACCATAGTGTGCAACCTGTGGTGAACACCGGCACCCTTTATTGAGTGTTCGACAAGTGTTCGACAAGTGTTCGACAAGTGATGTCATGTGCTCAATAAACACATTTGCGCCTGTTCTTGAAAGACGCATGCTTTAATAATGTCGCGAGCAGCACAATCTAAGCAGGATCTGCTGTTGGTTGTGCTGCTGCAAAGAGGTGAAAAATGGCAAAAAAAGCCTTTGCGCTGCGGCTTGATGAAGCCATGTTAACGGCAGTTCAGCGCTGGGCCGATGATGAGTTTCGCAGCGTCAATGGCCAGATTGAATATCTGCTCCGTGAGGCGCTCATTCAACATGGCCGGATGAAAAAGCAGCCTGTGCAGCAGGTTGCTGAAACCACAGAATCAGACGAGCCATCTGCCACTGAATAAAGCAAGGTGCAGATGGCGTTATCGTCAGCGCAAAGTCCGGCGCATTTTGCCGAGTTATCGCAAGTCACAAAGCCCGGGGCACTCTGCCGTGGTATTGTCGATGTTTTAACCTTGTCGGTCTTCACCGCTGATTCACAGTCAGTTGCGACTCGCACCCGTGTGACTAACGCCTACACTTCCAGATTATCAATCAGCCTTGTGCTACCAAGAAAGGCGGCCAGCAAAATGACTAGCGGTGTATGATTACTGTCGGCAAGGTCAAGACTTTGGCGGTCGCAAATATGCACATAGTCTGGTCGAAAACCAGCTTGTTGCAATGTCGTGGTGACCTGTTGTTCCAACATCCGAAAATCAGTAAAACCAGTGGTAATTTGCTGCGCCAGCCAGCGCAATTGTTGATAGATCAGCGGCGCTGTTGCGCGCTCGTTAGCGGTTAAAAAACCATTGCGCGAACTTAAAGCGAGGCCATCGTCGGCGCGTTCGGTATCGACACCAATAATTTCAATGGCAAAAGATAAGTCATCAGTGAAACGACGGATCACCGCCAATTGCTGATAGTCTTTCTTGCCAAACAACGCCACATCGGGCTGCACCAGATTAAATAGTTTACTGACAATGGTCGCAACGCCGCGAAAATGTCCAGGTCGGCTAGCGCCACAATGCAGATCGCCAACGATAGGCACTTCAACCGCGGTTTGGGTGTCAAGACCTCGCGGGTACATTAGCTCTGGTGTCGGTGTAAAGAGCAAATCCGCCTGATGGGCCGTTAAACCCTCGCAATCAGCGGCTAAAGTGCGTGGGTATTTCGCCAGATCTTCAGTTGGACCAAACTGCATCGGATTGACAAAAATACTGACAATAACTTTGTCTGCATACTTTCGCGCTTCAGTCACCAGTTTAAAATGACCGGCGTGCAGATTGCCCATAGTTGGAACAAAGGCAACTTTTAAACCAGCATGTCGCCAAGTGGCCACTGTCGCGCGCAATTGGGCTAATTCAGCAATGATCTGCATAAAATCCTCTGGCAAAAACGCTCAGCCAACAAGGACAGGCTGAGCATGACAATTCGATGATGCTACGCCGGTTGATGAAAGGTGCGGTGTAGCGAAGTTCGGGTTAATTAAAGCTGTGTTCTACGCCTGGAAAGGCAGCTTGTTTTACATCGGCAATATATTGGCTGATGGCACGTTTAATATCGCCGGTTTCTTGCAGAAAGTTTTTCGAAAACTTTGGAATATAACCGCTGCTGATACCGAGTAAATCGTGCATCACTAAAATCTGGCCATCGGTATCCACGCCAGCGCCGATGCCAATTACGGGAATATTCAGCGCTTCGCTAATGCGTTTAGCCAGCGCTGATGGAATACATTCCACCACCAATAATTGCGCGCCGGCTTGTTCCAGTGCTATCGCTTGTTGCAGGATATGATCGGCGGCGACGCTATCACGACCTTGCACTTTAAAACCGCCAAAGACATGCACTGACTGGGGGGTTAAGCCAATATGACCACAAACCGGTACGCCACGTTCGGTCAGCGCTTTGATCGTCGGCAGCAAAAATTCACCTCCTTCCAGTTTTACCATATTGGCGCCCGCTTGCATCAGCGGTGTCGCGTTGGCAAAAGCTTGCTCCATGGTGGCATAACTCATAAATGGCATATCGGCGATGACAAATGCCTGCGGCGCACCGGCACGGACGCAACGCGTATGGTAGGCAATTTCCGCGGTACTGACTGGTAAAGTGTCAGGATGGCCTTGCAGCACCATGCCGAGTGAATCGCCAATAAGCAGCACTTCAACACCCGCATCCGCAAACAGTTTGGCAAAGCTAGCGTCATACGCCGTCAGTGCCGTAATTTTTTCGCCTTGTTGCTTTAGTTTTAGCAACGCCGAGGTAGTAATTTTTGCCATGTTATTCTCATCCGACCATTGAATGTTCCACGCGAAAGATCACATATCTGACGCCCCGTCGCAACTATTTTGCCCGTTGCTGCTGTTTGTTGTTTGTCTGTATTATTGACTAAGGGATGGCGGTGGCGCCAAAACCAGCAAACCATTGCGTGGCACTTTTGCTACAAGCTGCACGAGTGGCGTGCCATCGGGCAAGTGTAGCTCAGGGGCTAGTTCTGCTAGCGGGTAAAGCACAAACTCCCGAACTTTCATCCCGTAATGTGGCACTGTCAGGCGATCAGTGTTGATCTGTGCTGTGCCAAATAGGAGGAGATCTAAATCTAGGGTGCGCGGACCCCAACGCTCATCTTTGCGTTGACGGCCGTGATCAAGTTCGATTTTTTGCAGTTGATCGAGTAATTGTTCAGCGCTGAGGCAGGTGTGTAGCTTGGCGACCGCGTTGACGTAGTCGGGCTGATCTTGTGGCCCCATAGGTTTGGAGCCATATAACGATGACACGTCAAGTAGCTGACAGTGTTCCAGCGCCGCTAAAGCAAAAACAGCTTGTTCGAGTTGCTGTAGCGGCTGATGGAGATTGGCACCAAGCCCAATATAACAGAGAGTCGGCTGCGGGGGCGCAGCCGAAGATGGCCTGATTGTCATCGGTGATTATTCCGCCGTTGATGCCGGTTTACGTCGTGCCGGTGGTTTGCGCCGCCGTTTGGGTTTGCTGTCGATGCCGTCTTTACCCAGACTAGCCACCAGTTCTTCACGGCCAGCTTCATCAGTGTCTTGAAAACGTTGCCACCAAAAAGCCAGTTCGCTCAGCGCACCACCTTCGGCGGCGGCTCGTTGTTGCAGGAAGTCAAACGCGCCTCGAAATTTGGGTAATTCCATCAGTTTAAAGGCGCGACGGCCAGCTCGTTTACCCAAACGGCTCTGCAACGCCCAAATATCGCGCATCGACATGGTAAAGCGTTTTGGAATCGCAATCACGCGCTGTACTTCATCTAACACTTCGGTCATGGCAATATTTAAGGCGTCGATATCGTTCAGGCCACTTTCAACCAATAAGGTCTGCATCCGCAGTTCCACCGGATACCAAAGCAATGCGGCATAAATAAAGGCTGGTGTGACCGGTTTGTCTTCAGCCACCCGTTGGTCGGTATTTTGCAGTGCACTGGCGATCATATTGAAGGTTTTGCCTTCATTATCCTGTTTCAGTACTTTGTGCAGCTGCGGTAACAATTGTTTTAAGATGCCGCTTTCATGCATCAACACGAAGTTGTCAAAAGCTTTGCCGGCCATAAACAGTTTCAGACTTTCATCAAACAAGCGAGGCGCTGGAATATTTTTCAATAGCACCGCGAGCTCGGCAATAGGAGCGGCCGTGGCTGGTGCAATCGCCATATTTAATTTGGTGGCAAAACGTACCGCCCGTAACATCCGAACCGGATCTTCACGGTAACGGGTTTCTGGATCGCCAATCAGCTCAATTTTGCGCTCATTGATCGCAGCCACACCGTTGGCAAAATCGTAAATAGCAAAGTCGGTAACCGAATAATACAAGGCGTTGATGGTGAAATCGCGACGCTCCGCATCTTCTTCAATGGTGCCATAAACGTTGTCGCGTAAAATTTGGCCGTTGTCACTGCGCACACCCGTTGGGATATTCTCTTCTTCTTCGCCACCACTGTGGTGACCGCGAAAAGTGGCCACTTCAATAATTTCGCGACCAAACACCACATGTGCTAAACGAAACCGCCGGCCAATCAACCGACAGTTTTTGAAAACTTGTTTGACTTGATCCGGATGGGCGTTGGTAACCACATCAAAATCTTTCGGCTGCTGACCGAGCAATAAATCACGGATACAACCGCCAACCAGATAAGCTTCATAACCCGCGTCATTTAAGCGATACAGAACTTTCAAAGCATTTGGGCTGATGTCTTTGCGCGATACGCCATGCTGGTCACGGTTTAGCACAGTTAATGCTGGCAACACGGCCGATTGATGCTGTGGATTTAATTTTGGCCCTTTGCGGCTTTGGCCGGCGCGATCGGGACGTGGTCGCCGCCGCGTCGCATCATCATGAAATTGTTTGCTGTGCTGGCGTGGCTCGTGGTCGCGATGGCGCGGGGCACTGTGTTTGCCTGATTCGGGCGTGGCTGATTCAGCAGCGGAGTCCAGCTCGGATCCCTGTGCAGTCACTTCAGTGGTGTTGGTGGTTTTTTTGCCAAATTTGCGGCGGCAAAAATCTAATACTCGGGAAATAATGGTGGCTCTCCTGTACACAAGGTCGACAGCGGAAAAGATGTGGGCTGCCCATTGAAAAAAACGTCGCCATCTTACCGCAGACTGGTGAAAAAATGAATGAAATCGCAGGAGAATGTCATGAAAAGCACAATCGATTGCCAAACGGTGATACTTATCGTTGGTGACGTGCTTGTTGACGATGTTTTAAAAGGACGAGCATATAAGAGAGGTGATTGATTGCACGAAAATAGGTGCGCAAAAAACGTCCTTAAAAACGTCGTGTGGATCAATCGGCAGCAAGCGGCGGCTGATCGGATGCTGCCGATGATGATAGCAGTACCTCGGTGGTCTTTGGTACCTGCTTCAGCTGCCAGTTACAGAGCGCCCAATGCAGTATGTCGGCAGTTGGCGCTTTAGCCAGCTCGGCAGGCGGTGGATGGCCAAGGAAGTGCAATGCCGCCTGTAAGCTTTGGGTTGCTGGTTGCTTGCTAATATCGGCGGCATGATTTTGTTTACTTAGTTTCTGGCCCGGTGCAGTCACGGCAAGCGGCAAATGCCCATAGCTTGGCGCTGGCTGGCCGAGTAACGCACAAAGTGCTTGTTGGCGGGTGGTCATCTCCAGTAAATCCGCACCGCGGATCACCTGGCCAATTTTTTGCTCTAAATCATCAATCACCACCACCAGCTGATAGGCAAACAGGCCATCACGGCGTTTGATACTGTAGTGTTCTTGGCAGATGACGGCTGGAATTTGTACCTCGCCATAAACCAGATCCTCAAAAGTGTCGGCAACTACACCGGGAATGAGGCGCCAGGCTAATGGTTCTTGATGCAAGGCGCGTCGTTGGCAATGCTGGTCATAGTGTCCACCAAGGCTTTGAATGCGGGCACGGCTGCAATCACAGCCATAGATTTTCTGTTGCTGACGTAGCTGGTCGAAGCAAGATTGGTACAGTGCAAGGCGTTGGGTTTGATAAGTTTCGGTTTGGTCCCAATAAAGGCCAAATTGTTCGAGGGTGCGTAAAATGTGATCACTCTCACCTTGTTGCACACGGCTGGTGTCTATGTCTTCAATGCGCAGTAACCATTCGCCGCCTTGCGATTTGGCTTGCAGATAACTGCCAACAGCAGCGATCAGCGAGCCAAAATGCAATGGGCCGGATGGCGATGGCGCAAACCGGCCCCGGAAACGGGCAACGTCGATGGTCATATTAACCGCCGAGTTGTTTTTCCTTGATCTCCGCCAATGTTTTACAGTCGATACACATATCGGCTGTTGGGCGGGCTTCTAAGCGTTTGATACCAATTTCGATACCACAGGTGTCACAGTAACCAAAGTCGTCGTCTTCGATTTTCTGTAAGGTTTTTTCAATTTTTTTCAACAGCTTACGTTCACGATCCCGTGCGCGTAACTCTAAACTGAATTCTTCTTCCTGAGCGGCACGGTCAACCGGATCTGGAAAATTAGCGGCTTCATCCGCCATGTGGTTTTTGGTACGGTCCACTTCTTCGCGCAGTTGCTGACGCCAGGCGTCCAGAATTTTGCGGAAATGTTCACGTTGCTTCGGGTTCATGTACTCTTCGCCCGGAGCCTCCTGATATGGGGTGACGCCGGCTAAAGCTAACAGACCCAGTGCTTTATTAGTTTTGCCTTCTGGCATGGTAATCTCCTGTAAAACAGTGCCAAGCAAAAAGATGGCGGCTATAGATAGCAGAATAAATGCACCATCGCAATCACTATGAAAAAAGCCGCCGAAGTATACAGACAGAGTTCGGCTTAGTCACCTTTATTTACTGGCTGGTCATACGACAAAAATGAACGATACAATCTAGACCAGTTTGTCGCCCTTGTGAATTAAATTATCATGGCGATGTGTTGCTGAAGATGACAGGGTTAGCCAACCTTGATGCGAGGAAGCTGGAATGGAATGGTGGTGGGCTTTTTTATTGTTGGGAGCGGCGGTTGGTTTTTTTGCCGGGCTGCTGGGCGTCGGTGGTGGCGGCATTATGGTACCGGTGCTGACCAGTTTATTCCTAAGTATGGGATTTGCAGAGTCGGTGCATATGGCGCTGGCAACCTCACTAGCGGCGATTATCACAACCTCGTTCGCCAGTGCCCGCAGTCATCATGCGCATCAGGCTGTGTTGTGGTCGGTCGTGTGGCGAATGAGCCCCGGTATTATTATCGGAACATTGGCGGCGGCGTTGGTAGCAGCGTTGATTCCGACTCAAGCATTAGCTTGGTTTTTTAGTCTTTTCATGGCCTATGTGGCGATGCAAATGCTGTGGAACATCAAACCGAAACCAAGCCGCAGTTTACCGGGCACCTTACCTTTAGCTGCAACCGGCTTAGGGATTGGCGCTGTCTCTGCGTTGGTCGCGATTGGTGGTGGATCATTAACGGTGCCGTTTTTGACCTGGTGCAATGTCAAAGTGCAACAAGCCATCGGCACGTCAGCGGCGCTGGGCTTGCCAATCGCGATCAGTGGGACTGTGGGTTATGCCATCAGCGGCATGCTAACAACGCCTGTTGATGAGATGCCGACTTGGACTGTTGGTTATTTGTATTTACCCGCGGTGTTGCTCATTTCTTCGGTCAGCTTTTTTACCGCCCCGTTGGGGGTTAAATTGGCACATCGACTGCCGGTGCCGACCTTAAAAAAGGTGTTTGCGCTGCTGTTACTGGGTTTAAGTGGCAAGATGTTGCATCACGTTGTTTATGCCTGATGTCGCTCGCTGGCAGATGTTTCCGATCTTAACCTAAGATGGGTACGTTGGTCGGTGAAGTTCAAAATAGCCTGTGATACACTCCGGCTTCTTCCATCGTTCTTGCAAATATATAAAGGTTCATCATGACGCAACTGCTGCAAATTTCGCTGACCACCACCGCCGCTGATCCTCGTTTTGGTAAAAATCCGGCACTGACACCAACCAGCAATGGCTACCAAATTCATCAGCCGGCGCAAGAGCAGTTGCGGGCTATTCAAAAAGCGGGCCGAAGTCTGGACGGTTTAGGTGTGCAGCAGGTGCAATTGAGCGGTAGCGATTGGACGTTAGACAAACAATGGGCGTTTTATCAAGGCTTCTGCAGTGCGAAAAAACTCGGCGGTGTCAGCTGGACTGGCTCTGAGCAAGACGTCACTCAATTGGTGCAATTGCAACAATGTTTTGCTTGGGCTAAACAGCAAATTAATCAGACGCCTGAAGAATTATCACCGCAGATTTTATGTAAAGAAGCTATCTCCTTGCTTGAAGCTATTGCCCCGCGCGGAAGTATTACTGCCCGCACTATTGTCGGTGATGAATTACTCGTCGAAGGTTGGATTGGTTTACATGCGGTTGGCCGCGGCAGCGACAGAGTGCCCGCGATGTTAGTTCTTGATTACAACCCGACCGGTCAAGATGCTGCACCTGTGGCAGCGGCATTAGTCGGTAAGGGCATCACTTTTGATAGTGGTGGGTATTCGATTAAAGCCTCTGAAGGCATGCTGACGATGAAATGTGACATGGGCGGTGCTGCCACAGTCACTGCTGCGTTAGCGCTGGCAATCTTGCAAGGCCTGACAAAACGGGTGCAACTGGTGCTGTGCTGCGCAGAAAACCTGATCAATGGTCGCGCCTATAAATTAGGTGACATTTTAACCTATAAAAATGGCGTGACGGTGGAAGTGGTGAACACCGATGCAGAAGGCCGTTTAGTGCTGGCCGATGGCCTACTTTGTGCGGCGCAATCGGGCGCACCATTATTAATTGATGCCGCGACCTTAACGGGTGCCGCCATGATGGCCGTCGGTGGTGAGTATAATGCCTTGTTTGCGCTGGATCGAACGCTGCAAAACCGGGTACTGGGTTATGCTGAGCAAGTGCAAGAAGCCGCATGGCCGCTGCCACTAGAGCGTTGGCATCAGCAGCAATGCCCCTCTGCGTATGCTGACACTGCAAATAGTCGTCCGGTAAAAGGCGGTGGCGCCGGCGGTGCCAGCAATGCTGCGGGTTTTTTAAGTCGTTTTGTGCCTAATGACGGTAAAGGCTGGTTGCATTTCGACTTAGCAGCCGCTTTTAATAACAACGCCAACGGTTTCTGGGGCGCAGGTGCCACCGGCACAGGCATTCGTCTGATTGCGCACACCTTGTTAAACGAAATTGCCTGATTGATCTGCACTATGAGGCGCGGTGATCGCTCCTTCATTTGGAAGATGCTTTGACCCTACCTGTCGCTGAGATTTGTCCAGCGTTGTTAACAACGCTGGCAAAACACAATAAAGTGTTGCTGAGTGCACCGCCCGGCGCCGGCAAATCTACTTATCTGCCGTTGTTTTTGTTGCAGCAAGCTGCATATGCTGGCAAATCGATCATCATGCTGGAACCTCGTCGACTGGCCGCCAAAAGCATTGCTAGTTATCTGGCCGCGCAGTTAGATGAAGCCGTCGGTGGCACTGTTGGTTATCAAATTCGCTTTGAGCAGCAATATTCTGCCCGTACCCGGCTGCTCATTGTGACTGAAGGCGTGCTCATTCGAAAAATTCAGCAAGATCCCTTACTAGAATCCATAGACTTACTGATTTTCGACGAATTTCATGAACGTTCACTACAAGCGGACTTAGCGTTGGCGTTGGCGCTGGAAGTTCAGCAGCTCAATGACCAACTAAAGTTATTGATCATGTCGGCGACCCTTGCTGGTGCTGAACTGAGTGAAAAGCTGGGCGCGCCACTACTGCAAAGTCATGGTCGCAGTTATCCGGTAGATATTCGTTATATGGCGCCTACGTCTGAAGATTTATGGCTACAAAGTGCCAGGTTGGCCCGCCAGTTTATGACTGACCATCCGGGTAGTTTTTTAGTGTTTTTGCCGGGACAACGAGAAATCGAACGGGCGTATGACTATCTGACACAACAACCATTGCCGCCGGATATCAAAGTATTTGCGCTGATAGGCTCGTTGTCGCTGGCCGAGCAGCAGCAAGCAATTGCCCCTTCAGCGATTGGTCATCGCAAAATAGTGCTGGCGACCAATATCGCTGAAACCAGTTTAACCATCGATGGTATCAGCCTAGTGATTGATGCCGGCGTGGCTCGACAGGCGGTTTATCAGCCAAAATTAGGCTTTAGTAAACTCGACACGGTAAACATTAGTCAGGCCGCTGCTGTGCAGCGTGCCGGGCGAGCGGGTCGATTAAGTGCCGGTGTTTGTTATCGAATCGACACTGCAGAAAAGTGGGCGCGAAGACCTGCTTTTTCCACGCCGGATATTTTACTGGCGGATCTATTGGCGCTGCGGTTAGAAATTGCTGGTTGGGGTTGCCAGGTGGCTGACTTGTTCTGGTTGGATCCGCCCCCGCCAACGCAAATTCAGGCCGCGGAGCAATGCTTACGCTGGCTGGGCGCTTTAGATGATGAGCATCAGCTTACCGCACATGGTAAAGCGATGCTGAAATTGCCAACCGAACCTAGGCTGGCATCGATGTTATTACATGCCAAGCGTTTTGAAGCTGATGGCTATCAGGGCGCGGTCGCATTTGCGGCTTGGCTGGTGGTGTTGCTTGAGCAAAATCGCCGCTTTGAGGGCACCGACGTTTTACCACAATTGACGCAATTACGCTCAGGGCCTGCTCGGCATCAGGCGCAGCAACAAGTGCGGCAGTTGTTGCAGGCTTTACGATACAGCACTGACCTGCTACATACTGCTTGGCCAGAACAAATCACGGCGTTGTTGCTCAGCCATGCTTTTGTCGATCGAATTGCGCAGAAGCGGGGTCAGGGCTATTTGCTTGCGAACGGCACTGGTGCGGTGTTGCCGCCGGATGATGCGTTGGCTCACAGCCCTTATTTGGTGGTGGCTGATTTACGGCTGGTGGGCAACAACGCTTGGATTAGCTCTGCATCAGCGCTCACCTCTGACGCCTTAGCACAAGAATGGCAAACACAATTCAAGACGATGAAACATTTTGCCTTTGATGAAAGTACGGGTCGGTTTCTGGCGGAGGAGCGGCAGCAATTTGGCGCTTTGATCTTAAAACGGAAAAACTTGAGTCAAAGTTTAACGGCCACAGATCGCAGCGGCGCATGGCTAGATTATTTGACAAAAAAAGGTCTGGCGTTATTGGAATGGAGCGAGCCGGTGTTGAATTTACAGCATCGGCTGGCGGTAGCTCGCACACTGCAACCCGCAGTTGGCTGGCCTGATTTATCGCTGGCAACACTTGGCAGCACTATGGAGCAATGGCTTGCGCCCTTTTTGGCGCCAATCAGCTCGTTAGCGCAGTTACAAAAACTCGATCTTTATCCGCTGTTGTGGCAGCAGCTCACTTACCAACAACAGCAGCAACTAAATAGTTTGTTACCAGCCAGCTGGCGTTCAGTGTTAGGCACCGATATTAAGCTCTGTTATTTGGCGGATGGTCAGGTGGAATTATCCATTCGCATTCAGGAAATGTTCGGCCAGAGCAGTACGCCTTGTGTCGGTCATGGCTCACTTCCGGTGATTGTGACACTCTTGTCCCCCAACCGGCAGCCGTTACAAAAAACCAGAGATTTGGCCAGTTTTTGGAAAAATGCCTATCAGGAGGTTAAAAAAGAAATGAAAGGCCGTTATCCTAAACATTATTGGCCCGATGATCCGCTCCAAGCGATGCCAACCAACAAAACCAAAAAAGCGATGCAAAAATGACTGTCAGAAAACCCAGAACAAAAAAGAGCTCTGTGCTCAAACCTTGGTATCACAGCATTGGCTGGTTTTGTTTAAAGGTTGCTTTTGTCGTCGCACTGACGTTATTTATTTATCTGATTTATCTTGATAGCAAAATCACTACCTTATTTTCTGGCCAAAAATGGCAAATTCCGGCGCAATTGTATAGCCGCTCGCTCGAACTCGCGCCCGGCAAACATGTATCACAAGCGCAACTGCTCGATGAACTGCAGCGGCTGCAATATCGTTCGGACCCACGCTTAAACGGCCCGGGTCAATATCATGTCAATGGTCAAAGTGTCTCGGTGTATCGCCGGGCTTTTGATTTTCCAACGGGCCATCAAGTGGCGACTTTACTACATGTCGGTTTTGTCGGTGAATTTGTGCAAAGTCTGCACACTGGGCGTGAGCGCAAAGGCCTGACTAGTTCACAGCTCGAACCACAGCTGTTACAGCATTTAGTCGCCGCGGAGCAAGAAGATCGGGAATTGTTGGTACTGGACCAAGTGCCAAGAACCATCAAAGATACGTTATTGCTGGTCGAGGACCGAGATTTTTACCACCACCACGGCGTGTCGTTGTTTTCGGTGGTACGAGCGTTTTGGGCCAACCTGCTGGCCGGGAAAACGGTGCAGGGCGGCTCAACGCTGACGCAGCAGTTAGCAAAAAATATGTATACCAGCCAGCAGCGCACATATTTTCGCAAGGTCAATGAAGCGTTGATAGCTTTGGTGCTGGATTATCGCTACAGCAAAGATCAAATTCTAGAAGCCTACTTAAATGAAATTTCGCTTGGCCATTTTAAAGCAAATCCAGTGCACGGCCTTGGTCTTGGCAGCAAGCTGTATTTTGGTAAACCTTTGGCCGAGCTGCGTCCGCATGAATATGCATTATTGATCGCCATTATAAAAGGGCCATCTTATTACGATCCACGTCGTTACCCGGAACGCGCAGAAGATCGGCGTGATTTAATTCTCGGTATCATGCGCGATCACGGTTTACTTGATCAGGCGCAGTGGTTTGCAGCGACCAGCCAGCCGCTGGATGTGATACCCCTCGGCGACCATTTAAAAGGCCGTTTTCCGGCCTATATCGACAAAGTACGGCAAGAGCTACGTGCCCTAGTGCAGGATAAAACTCAGCTGCAAAATGGCATTCGGGTGTTTACCTATTTTGATCCGATGGCGCAACAAGCGGCCGAGCAAGCTGTATTACAACGCTTGGAAAAACTAGATCCGGCCATTGAAGCCGCGCTGGTGGCGACCGATTATCAGCAAGGCGCCATCACGGCGATTGTCGGCGGCCGCAATACCACTTTTGCCGGTTATAACAGAGCCATTTCCGCCCGTCGGCAGATTGGCAGTATTGTGAAACCTGTTGTTTTTCTAACGGCGCTAGCGCAACCACAAAGGTTTCATCTGGGCTCTGTGTTAGCTGATACGCCATTAACGCTAAAAAGTGGTAGTAAAAATTGGTCGCCGCTCAATTATGATAAAAAATTTCGTGGCGATGTCAGTTTGCTGACGGCGCTGAGTGACTCATTGAATGTGCCGACAGTGCGACTTGGTTTGCAGCTTGGTTTACCAGCATTACAAAAAAATCTGCAACAATTGGGGCTGGAACGAGAAATAAAGCTGCAACCTTCGTCATTATTAGGTGCCGTTGAACTCAGTCCGCTAGAAGTGGCGCAGCTGTATCAAACGATTGCGAATAAAGGACAATATCGTCAGTTGGCGACGATTTCCGCCATTACCAGTCAAGATGGGACTCGCGTGTTTCAGCGATCATCAACACCACAGCAACGGGTTGACGCTTCCGCGACTTACCTACTGCAGTATGCAATGCAACAAGCTGTGCAAAGCGGCACCGCACAAAGTTTGACGACGCAGTTTCCAAGACAAAAATTTGCCGGAAAAACCGGAACATCCAGTGATTATCGTGATAGCTGGTTTACTGGTTTTGATCATGAAACCAGTTTGACCATTTGGCTCGGTCGTGATGACAATAAAGCCATCGGCTTGACTGGTGGTAGCGGCGCTCTACCAATATTTAGTAATTACTTTCAACAGCTTGGTGTAAATTCGTTATTCAGAGCAGTGCCGGAAAATGTTCGAAAACAGTTTATTAGCAAGTCTAGCGGTCGTTTTGTTGAAGAATCTTGCGTTAACGTATTGTTATTGCCAGTGATATGGGTTGAAATACCTTTGCAGCAACATTGTGATTAATGGTATGACTAGGCAACATCCAAGCAGTGGTTCACGCGGTGTTGCGGTTAGTACACGAAATAACACCAAAATTTTTATCGGTAGAGCCTCTAAAATAACAATGTAAGCAATCAGTGAGGTAAATTGAGCAGGTTATGTCATCTAAACCACAACAACAGCTAAAAGTCGGTGATTGGTGGTACTTGCCAGAGCAAGACAAACTGGTAAAAGTCGATGCTATGGGTGAGGTCACCGCCACCGCCGATTTAGACAATTTATGTCAAAAAGCCATGAACTATTTCATTGTCAACGCCGGTCGCCTGATCACCCGAGATGAAATTTTAGCGGATGTCTGGGGTGTGCGTGATGTCTCTGATGGTCGTATTTCCAGAGTCATTCGGGTATTGCGGGTGGCACTTGGCGACGACAGTCGTGAGCCGAAATACATCGAAACCATTCCCAAACGTGGTTTTCGTTTTATCGCCGACGTGAGCGAGGTGGTATCGAAAGTCGATAAGCCAGCACCCGCCACAGAAACAGCTCCTGCTGAGCCAGCTGCGGCAATGCTTGAGCGTAAACCGCCTCGTATCGCGCGTTGGGTTGCGACTATTTTGTTGCTCGGTTGTGGCGTGCTCTATTTATTGTGGCAGCAGTTCTATCTTCCGGTGCAAGAAGTCGCCGGCGTCACATTTAAACGTTTTTTGCCGTTAACCAGTTTAAAAGGGCTTGAAGTGCACCCGGCAATGTCACCGGATGGTAAGTATTTGGTGTTTAATCATATCAATGCCGAATCACAACAGCAGTTGGTGCTGCAACATATGCAAAACTCGGAGCTAAAAGTTCTGGTGGACGATGGTTCTAGTCTTTCGAATGCAGCTTGGCGCCCCGATGGCAAAGCCCTTGCTTACATCAAACTGATGCGTGGTCAAAGCTGCGAGCTAAGGTTATTGACCCTGTCCAGCGATTTTAACTCTGTCGCCAGCGATAAAGTGCTGACGCAATGTGGCAAAAACAGCTTGGTGGGGCGGCTAAGCTGGTCGCCGGATGGTGCCTCGATTGTATATCCCAATAACCCGGAAAATATGCCAAATACGGTGCTGATGTTATACCCAGTATTTGGCGGCAAGGTGGAACAGTTAACCACGCCACCGCCGACCAGCGTCGGTGATTTTGCTGCCCGTTTTGCCAAGCAAGGTAATCGATTGGTATTTATGCGCGATGTCGGTGGTGGGAGTGGCCAAATCTGGTTATTAGATTTAGATAACCGCACCAGCGAAATGTTGGTGCAATTAGAAAATAGCTATCCGGGTAATGTCGACTGGTATGAAAATGACCGTAAAATTATCTACCCAGCGACGCCAAACAGCATTGCCACTATTGATATTCACAGCAAAAAAATTGATACCTTGTTTCAGACTGACAATGATGCGCTTGAACTTACCGTCACTGCGCAAAACCGGGTGTTAGCAACGGTTGGCCAGTTCCGATTGACTACAATGTTGAAAATCAACAATCCGCTTACTAATGTAGCTCCGACAAAACAACTCGTTTTTGAATCCAGCCGTAGCGAGCGGATGATCCAAATTGGGCTGGGAGATGATTCACCGTCAGCAGTACTATCCAACCGCAGTGGTTTATTCCAGTTCTGGTTTCATTATCCGGATGGTCGCCAGTTACAGGTCAGCGATTTTAAAAACTGGATTATGCTGCGCGAAATGATGTTTTCACCGGATGGCCAGCGTTTATTGGCCAGTGTTGGCAATGAAATTTGGATTTTTGCAGCAGGCCAAGCACCATTGTTATTAAGCAACGAGGGACAAACTGCTCGTAGCCCAAGTTGGAGCCATGACGGTCGTTTTGTTTATTTTAGTAGTGCAGTACAAGGACGCTGGCAGATTTTAAAAACTGACACCCAAAGTTTAGAACGATCTGTTGTAGCGCTAGATTTAGATTATTTTCAGGAAAGCCCAACTGGCGCATATCAGGTGGTAAGGCGCAGTCTTGATGCTGGTTATGAGTTGCATCTACGCAACAGCGGGGAAGTAGTTGAACTGCCGATTGATTCAAAAGGGGTACTGATCCCGCACTTTGTGTTACGAAAAAAAGCGTTGTATTACAGCACTGTTTTAGATAACAACCGACTAGATATTCGAAGTTTTGACCTAACCAGCCGTCAGCTAAAAAGCCTCGAGCAGGGAAGCATCAATTCCATTCGTAGATTTTCAGTGAGTCTGGACGAGCAGTATATCTATTTGCCATCTAGTAGCTTGGGCAATTTGGATATTGCAGAACTACCTTAAGCAAAAATTTATCAGTGTTTTATCTAGCTTTCGTCAGGTGTACAACCAGCCAATTTTGTTTAAGTGTGGCTGGATTTTTAACAACACACTAGGGGTTTATGATGAAACATGTAAATTATTATTCAACAATTATTCTTGTACTAGTAGCATTTATAAATATCCAGTTTGCAGTGGCAAAACCGGGTGTAGCTCAATTTGTAAGCATACATGTCAGTCCGTTGGAAAGCGCAGATCAAGGAGATGATGACAAAGAAGATACAGATGGTAGAGACGACCAGTGCGAATTGATATTCCCATTTTGTGAAGCAAACGTCGTATAACCACTGGTGACGATGGTTGATTTTGCTTACAAATTTTATTGTCTAAAGCTGTCTAGTTAATTTTAATAGCCTTAAATAACAATTACTTTCATGTATACTCCCCGGAGCCGTAAATTGCCCGGGGAGGCCGTAATGCATTATGCCGAACCTCTGATCCGTTTTGCCAACTGGCGCTTTGAACAAGCGAGCGGTCGGTTGTTGCGTGCAGATGAACCGGCGACAGTTTGTAAATTAGAACCTCGATTACACCAACTACTGAATTATTTTCTACTGCACCCGCAACAAATCATTTCTAAAGATCAGCTGATGGATGATGTATGGCCCGAAGGCGAAGGCACCGATGGTGCTGTCATGCGGGCTGTTGCCAGTCTTCGCAAAGTACTGCTACCCGGTTTGGATGGACAAGATTGTATCGAGACTTTATCTAAGCGCGGCTATCGCTGGAAGCTTGAATTGCAATTGGAGCCGCCTGCCGTGGCAAGTGAGCATATTGGCGCAGCCTTGAGCACGCTGCCGAGTGGCCAGCAATGTTGGCCGGAAGCCAAAATGCTTCGCTCTGCTGCTGTAGTCTCAGTATTGACGCCCTGTCGCGATGAGGCACCCGCGCCGATCACAGATGTTGATCAGGGGCTGGGGCGGCATGTTGCGACACGTCGCTGGTATTGGTTGATGAGTGCGGTACTGGTGGTGCTGGTGCTGCTGGTATTTGCCGTGACGTTAATCAATGTCGGTAAACACACCAGGCAACCGGTTTATAGTCAAATGCTGACGGTAAGCGCAATGGCAGGCGATGAAGTCGCGCCGCTGTTGCATCCGACACAGCCATCAATGTTTTACCATTATCTGGCGCCGCAACAAGGGCAATGGCGATGGCTACAACACGATTTACTGACGCATCGCAAAACCTTGTCCACCACTCAATTTGATAGCATGAGTCAGGCTATTTGGCTTGATGATCAGCATTTTTTGTTTCAGGGCAGTCGTCAGGGGCAGTGTCATTTTTACCGACAGTCGGTTTTGCTTCGTTCCAGTCCACCTGAAGCGCTATTTAGCTGCCAGCGGATTGTCATGCAAAGTCTGGCGCGTGATGAACAGAATTTATATTGGATAGAGCAAGATAAAGCCAGTGGCACCAGTCAATTATGGCAGCGTGCGATTGCCGGGCTTACCACAAAGCAAAGTCGTGGGCGTTTGTTATATCAGTTCGCCAGCTCTTATCGGCGGCCAGCCAATCTAATTTTGCACCAAAACAAATTGTATCTGGTGATGGAGAAAGACTTTAACGCCAGCTCACTGTTCGAATTTGAATTGCAAACGAGCCAGATGCAGTGGCTAAAAGATTTTTCGTTTGTCATTCATTCTATTGCGCCGTGGCAAGGACACAATCTACTGCTAAGTTCTGCCGAATCGCTGTTGGTGTACCCGTTGAGCTCGGGCCGAGTGATTCGATTGAATACCGCGCACGGCTATTTCCGTTTAGCCCAGCAGCACGGCGATGATCTTGTCGCGGTGAATACCTTTGGTCATGGCAAAGATGTCTATCCGTTGCCATTACAAGGCAGCACTGCCCAGTCCGCATTTGTGTCGGACTTTTCCTTTACCAGCAGTAAAGATGATTATGCAATGGCAATTAACAGCAAGCAAATCGCCTTTGTCTCTGAACGTTCTGGTGCAGCCCAAGTATGGTTACAACAGGCTGAGACAGTGCTGCAGTTAACTCACTTTGACGGGACACGGCAAATCACCCAATTGCTGTGGTTTGATCATAAGTTGTTTGGTTTGATTGACTTGCAGCTGTATCAAATTGATTTATCAACCGGACAACTGACGCTACAAGCCATCGAACGTCCCAGCCGAGTGGTAGTGTGTCAAGAACAACTGTATTGGACGCAATGGTCTGAGCAAGGCTGGCATTTGCTCACCTTGTCGCAGGATGAGCAGCCGCTGGTGTTGCAAAGAAACATTACCGATGTGCGTTGTGGGCCAAAAGGGTTTTTGGTGCTGCAGTCGAGCCAACAGCCGCAGCTACAGCTGTGGTCTTTGACCGACCATACATCTCAGCCACTACCCGCGGCTGTGGACTGGCGTGTCGGTTATGCCGAACGTTGGGTGAGCAACTTTCAAGGTTTGTATTGGTTGGCAGGGGAAGGGGCGTCAAGGCAACTGCTATTTTTACCTTGGTTCAGCAGCGAGGTGCAGCCACTCGCCATTGACGCTGAAAATATGCCAGATGGTTTATATGCCGATTTTGAGCAAGCACAGCTGTATTACTTGAAGGAAAAAATGGGAACTGCCGATGTAGTCTGGTTAAAACAGGTTGAGGCGGCAGCCCAGAGCAAGCCCTAAACTGCCACCATACCAATGCCCGTTTACAATTGTGCGAAAGCACGTTCCGCCGCAGCAATGGTGGCTGCTAAATCGGCATCACTATGCGCCAGACTTAGAAAGCCCGCTTCATAGGCCGATGGCGCAAGGTAAATGCCTTCAGCTAACATTAGGTGGAAAAACTGCTTAAATGCTTCAATATTACACTGCGTTGCTTGAGCGTAGCTGGTCACCGTTGGCGCTGTGGTAAAGAATAAGCCAAACATCCCACCCACTTGATTGACGCTCAGTGGGACACCATGCTTCGCTGCTGCTGCAGTGAGACCTTGCAATAGCTGGCTAGTTTTTGCCGTTAGGCTTTCATAAACACCTGGTTTGCTGATTTCTTTTAGCGCGGCCAACCCGGCCGCCATCGCAATTGGATTCCCAGATAAAGTGCCAGCCTGATAAACCGGACCTAAAGGTGCAATGTGCTGCATAATCGCTTTTTTACCGCCAAAAGCGCCTACGGGCATGCCACCGCCGATAATTTTACCTAAAGTTGTTAAATCGGGCTGCACGTTGTAATAGGCCTGAGCGCCGCCTAATGCCACCCGAAAACCTGTCATCACTTCGTCAAAAATCAGCACCGCGCCATATTGGTCACAAAGACTGCGCAAGCCTTGTAAATAACCAGGGTTTGGCGGAATGCAGTTCATGTTGCCAGCAACGGGCTCGACAATGACACAAGCAATATCAGTGCCTTTTTCGGCAAACAACGCGCCAAGCTGCTCTAGATTATTAAACTCGCAAGTGAGGGTGTATTTCGCAAAATCAGCCGGCACACCTGGCGAATTCGGTACACCCAAGGTCAGGGCGCCAGAACCGGCTTTGACCAATAATGAGTCGGCGTGACCATGGTAACAACCTTCAAATTTAACGATAGTATCGCGTCCGGTATAACCACGCGCCAGACGAATGGCACTCATGGTGGCTTCAGTGCCAGAGCTGACCATCCGTACCATTTCCATCGACGGCACTAATGAAGTGACTAATTCAGCCATTTCAATTTCGGCCGGGCAGGGGGCGCCAAAACTTAAGCCTTTTTCGGCGGCAGTGATCACGGCGTTGCGAATTGCCGGATGGTTGTGTCCCAGCAACATCGGTCCCCAGGAACCGATATAGTCAATGTATTGTTTACCATCGACATCATAGATATAAGCGCCATCCGCGCGATCGATAAATACCGGAGTTCCACCGACACTTTTAAAAGCCCGAACCGGAGAATTCACTCCACCAGGAATTGTTTTTTGCGCACGTTCAAATAGTTGTTCAGATAAAGTCATGATAAATATCCATTACGAAAATTGGGCAGTTCAACTGGGCTATCCGGCATATTGATGCTCGCACCATCTTTGGTTATCACCGCAGAGTCCATAGCATTAACCTTTATTGGAATACCACGGCACGTCTTTTTCATACTTGCTCAGCAGGTTCTCTACGCCTAAAGTCAGCGCAAATAACGCCATCCGGACCAGTACGCCGTTGTCAGCTTGTCGGAAAATTGCCAGGTTAGGGTTCAGATTCAAGTCGTTATCGAGTTCATTTGCTTCTAACCTCGAATCTCGCGGCAGTGGGTGCATAATCACGGTGTTAGATTTGCAATGCTGGGTATAAATCTGCTGATTTAACCGGAACTTACCGCGGTATTTATTCGCCTCTTCCTGCGATGGAAAACGCTCTTCTTGGATACGGGTTTGGTAAACAATATCCGCATTAATGTTGCCTGCAAGCTGATCGGTGATGGTCACCTGATGACCAGCATTTTCGATAGCACTGATAATCTCATCCGGCATTGCCAATTCGTTCGGTGCAATCAGCGTGAATTTAATGTTGTTATACAGCGCTAGTAATTTCGATAACGAGTGTACAGTTCGGCCAAACTTTAAATCACCGACCATCGCAATATGCATACCATCGATGCGCTGCTGCGATGCCGCTAATTCGCGTTCAATGGTGAATAAATCCAGCAAAGCTTGTGTTGGGTGCTCGTTAGCTCCGTCGCCGCCATTAAGCACCGGCACGCGGCTGCCTTCCGCAAATTCGGCCACTGAACCCGCTTGTGGATGGCGCATCGCGATCACGTCGCTATAGCTGCTAATCACCCGCGCGGTATCAAATAACGACTCGCCTTTGGATAAGGCGGATGATTGCATGCCGGTGGTTTCACGAACTTCTCCACCAAGCAGGTTAAAAGCGCAACCAAAGCTCACGCGGGTTCGAGTGCTGGGTTCAAAGAATAAATTACCAAGAATGGCGCCTTCAAGCACTGTGGTGCGCTTTTTGCGGTAGGCATAAGGTTCCATGCTCTGCGCAATCTGAAAAATTTGCTGGATACTGTCGCGATCGAATTGTTTAACCGAGAGGATATGTTCGCCTTTAAAGCTCATGCTGCACGCCTTTTGCCTGAAGTAACAGAAAGCGGCCAGTAGCCGCTGAACTGGCGCGCAGTATAACAAAGCTAGGTGCTAAACACGAACCAGATCAGGCTGGTTTTAACACGGCCAGCAAGATAATTGCGAACATCACCAGCACTGGTAATTCATTAAAAACACGAAAAAACCGCGGGCTTTTCTGGTTACGGTTGTGTTTAAAATCGGCCAATAATTTGAAGCAGTAACCATGATACGCATAAAGAAACATCACCAGCAAAAGCTTGTAATGCAACCAACGACTGGCACTGAACCAGGCTCCACCATAATTGACGATAAGCAGCACCCCAAAAATAAGGGTCAGTACGGCAAATGGCGTGACAAAATACAACAGCCGTCGCTCCATAATTTTAAAAACTGCATCGACCTCTGCTGCTTGATTACCAGCATGATAGACAAATAACCTTGGTAGATAAAAAATGCCGGCAAACCAGGCGACCATAAATCCAAGATGCAAGGCTTTGTAAACTAGTAATAATGTCATCAGTAATCCGCTTAAAGTAAGTTATTTTGCCGCATCAGTAATGAGCGCACTTGTTCCCAGCTCACCAGTCCCAGCGGCTGATCGGCATGTTCATCATCATAAATGAGTACAGCGCCTTCTCGTTGTTCACCAAGTTCTGCAAATACCTCCGCCATTGTCGCCTGATGGCTGATGGCCGCCATCGGCGTAAACTTCAACATGCTTTGATCGGTCATTGACATGGTTAAATCATAACTCGCCAGTTCAAAATGTTGGTCTACCGCGTAACTGCGTTTAATCAGTAGCTGCTGTTGTGGGGTTAAAGTATCCAGAGTTTGGATAATCTGTGCATCCGTTGGGTTTTCTAAAATTTGATAATCTTGTTGCAACATTGCCAAAACGCCGACCTTTTGCAGTACATCATCGGCCGGCGATAATTTATAGGACAATTGCATAAAATCAAGCTGTTGCAGGAATATCGATTTAGTTTGAAAAAACTGTACTGCGGTGACGTAAGATGTGGTGATTACTAACATGGCCGGCACCACAAGGTCTGGGTTAGCGGCAAGTTCTGTCACCGCGACCAGCGCGGCTAACGGGGCATGCAAAGTGGCAGCCATCATGCCGGCCATACCTAATACGGCATAGCTGCCGGCCACACTATGATCGCCTAAAAATAGTGACGGGACAAAAGCCAGTAACGTGCCCATGACAATGCCGATGCCAAATACCGGCCCAACGATCCCTCCTGGAATACCCAGGCCAAGCGCAGCTACGGTCAGAATAATTTTTGCCAGAAATATCGCAAATAACAACAGCAGCTCATCGGGCACCGTCACCGCGTAGTGAATGGCGCCAGTTTCGGCGCCAAGAGCTTGTGGCACCAGATAGCCAATGGCTGCCGTAACGGAGGCGGCAAGCAAAAGGCGTAAAGAAAGGTGCCAGTTTTGAAAGGTGCGGATGGTTCGCATCAGGCTTTTATTGAAGAAAGTCGCGACCACTCCCATCGCCACACCACAGAGCGCTAAATAAGGCAAGTGCCAGTGGCTGAGTGTAATCATGGCGATGCTGCTCAGTTCATTGCCCACGCCAAAGACGCTGCGCGTGGCGATTGCACCAACCATGGACGCCAGCATGATCGGCACAAAGACGTGAATGCGATATTCCCGCAGCACCACTTCCATCACAAAAATGACGGCGGCTAAAGGGGTGTTAAAAGACGCTGAGATCCCCGCTGCAATTCCACAGCCGGCAAGAATTCTGATGCTGTTGTACGGCAAACGCAGATAACTACCGAGACTGCTCGCGCCAAAAGCGCCTAAATGAACCGACGGGCCTTCGCGGCCAACAGAAAAACCAGCCGCAAGCGCAGCAATGCCACCAAAAAACTGATGAATGGTGTTCGGTAACGGCATCATGCCGTATTTAAGTTTGATCCGATGGATCACAAATGGAATGCCAAGGCGATAATGTTTCAGGCCAATCATCAGCCCCAGTAGACTGATAAAAACGGCAGCAACTAACGGCAGTATGGCGCGTTCGGGCGCTAATATCGTGGTAAAGTCATCGCTGTGAGCCAAGTAAAACGATTGAATACCGATGATGGTCAGCCGAAACATAATGATCAGCACAGCTGCAATTAAACCGCCAATAAGGCCGAGCAGACAAAGCTGCAATGTGGTGACCGGGAAGGCTAGTTTTCGTCGGAGTGGTGGCAACGATAATCGCCAGGATTTCATGCTAGAGTACCGGCTGGAAGATTGAATGCTTTATAACATAACACTTTGAGTGCGCTGATGAAACTTGAACAGAGCAAACATTGGTTTAACCAACATCGAACCATCATCTTCGCTGTGGTCGCCGCATCATTGCTGGGGGCGGTTGCCGGTCATGTCTTGGGTAACTGGTCGTTGTTTCAACAACAACAGCAGTTAATTTTGCAATTACAACAGCTGCAAACTTCGCTGGGAGCGACCACAACACAACTGGCCGAACAGCGTAAACAGGCTGACTATTTGACCGCTGAACTGGCGGTCGAGCGACATACCAGTGAACTGCAGATGCAGGATCTAAAAGCCGAGCAGCAAAAGTTGTTTGATACCCGTCAGGAACTGGCTTTTTATCAGAAAATAATCTCGCCGGATCTACAAGCAAACAGCTTAATTATTGACAGTTTTACCTTGGCTGCTGGTAACGCTGTTGGCAAGTATAAATTTAATTTGGTGCTGATAGATCAAGATAAACAGAAAAACTATGCCAAAGGCCAGATCACACTGACCTTAGTCGGAAAAAAAGGTGGCAAAAAAACGATGGTTGATTTGCTGCAGCTGGCAGGGTTTAGCAAAACCGATCGGCGTTTTAGCTTTAAACACTTTCAGATTTTTGAAGGTGAGTTTGTGTTGCCATCGGCATTTGTTGCGGAGCAAGTTGATGTGACCATTAGTGTGCCTGCTAGCCGTGGCCAAAAAGCTGCAAAGGTCAGTAAAAGTCTTCCGTGGTTGCAAAGCACAGAAATCACCGACTCTATCTAAATGTTGAGATCCGTTGCCTGGCATGTAGCCAATAATGCAGTGCCGGGAAATACTTGAATAAAACAGTCAACTATTAGATAATTTGTCTCCATTTTTTCGTTGAGGTAATTCTATGTCTGAAGTTCAGGTTCCGATTCAATTCACGGATGCGGCGGCCAATAAAGTGCTGACATTGGTCACCGACGAAGAAAACCCGGCGTTAAAACTGCGGGTATACGTTACCGGAGGTGGTTGTTCAGGTTTCCAGTATGGTTTCACTTTTGATGAAAAAGTGAATGAGGGCGATCTGACAATTGATAAAAATGGTGTAACTATGGTTGTTGACCCAATGAGCTTACAATATTTGATGGGCGGCACAGTTGACTATACTGATGGTTTACAAGGTAGCCGCTTTATTGTACAAAACCCAAATGCGACCACGACCTGTGGTTGCGGTTCCAGCTTCTCAGTGTAACCCCCGTTATTCTTCCCCAACAGACCAGAGTGTTCACTGGTCTGTTCTGTACGTATTTCCCCCACAATTGTTACTCCTTGCATAGCCCCGCCGTTTGTTCTCAGTTAAGATGACGCTAATTTAATAACGTTAATTTTACAATTGACGATAGGTAGCGCTTGCTTTTATAAGGCAGACACTTTTCAGATAAAAATACGCATTGAAAA
>JBBKWN010000012.1:0-14088 GCA_037968955.1 Rheinheimera sp.
TAGAATCTGTCGCCAAAAAAATATTTTAAGAATATTTGCGAATATAAATAATTTTTTAATGACTATTTTACTATAAACCAGTTTTTACCATGATCGGACGCAACGTCATAGCTGGCGAAGCACGACGACTTTTATGATGAACAAGCTGGGGATAACCATTGGATAAGTTGGGTACAAGCTGGGGCTAAATAAACAGAAATTTAACTTTATCAACGAACTGTCGACTTAAGGTGGTTTGGGCAATTTTCGCACTGTTGTCTACACTAAGTTCATGTCGCATTGCAGATTGGTTGCAATGTCCCACCGGTAGCGCACGGCTCAGTTTCTGAGCCATTCCCCTAAGCCCAGAACAATGCGGATTGGTTCTGGGCTCCTTTTATCTACTTGATTTAAATCTGATTAATCTATTTCAAACAGATAGCAGTTTAAGCTGTGTACACTGTTGTTGCCAATTTCTGCGGCTATTTTATGGCTACATCAAACGCGTTTAGATAGCGGAAACAACCGATAAAAATTTGCGGCACTATGGCTAGCAATGGTGTGCAGCGTTTCTGAACGCACCTCTGCCACGGCTGCAGCAACGGCACTCACATAGGCTGGTTGATTGGTTTTTCCGCGATAGGGCACTGGCGACAAATAGGGGGAATCGGTTTCAATTAATAACCGGTCTAGCGGGACTTGCCGCACAACATCACGCAGCGCATCGGCATTTCGAAAAGTCATAATCCCCGAAAATGAAATATAAAAACCGAGATCTAAAGCAGCTTTGGCGGTATCCCAGTCTTCGGTAAAACAATGAAGTACACCCCCACACCGCTCAGCCTGATGCTCACGCATCAGTGCCAGCGTGTCCGCTTTGGCATCACGGGTATGAATGATTAACGGTTTTAGTAACTGGTTTGCGACTTCAATATGGCTAATAAAGGCTTGTTGCTGCAATTGTTTGGTCTGTGGGCTATAAAAATAATCCAGTCCAGTTTCCCCTACCGCGACCACCTTTGGATCTGCGGCGAGCTGCAACAATAACTCGGCGTCGATGACATCCTGTTGATGTAATGGATGTTCACCACACGACACCGAAACCTGCGGATAAGGCGCAACCAAAGCCGCCATTGCTGGGAACTCTGCCAAACTTACCGACACACAAAGCATATGTTCAATAAGTTCTTTGTGGGCATTTGCCAGCACTGCGGGCAAATCCATCCCCAATTTATCAAGTTCCAACCGATCAAGATGACAATGAGAATCTACAAACAAAACCTTTACTCCGGTGTTTTTTTAAGTTTATTTTGATATGGGTGGATAGCAGCAACCATGGGAGAAACGCGTGGTTGGCAGACAACTCAATTTACCAACAGAGTCGTATTCAATCCGCGCGACGATCACAGGGTATAAGAGGCGTCAGGCGAGTTTTGCAGACCACTGATTAACTTCTCAATTTTGTCGCGCAATAACGCTTTGTCATCGATAAAAGCAACACCAATACCTGCGGGACTATTGTTTTGGGCGCCGTGCGGCGTGATCCACGCGACTTTGCCAGAAACAGTCACGGTCTCCAGGGCATCTGGCAGCGTTACCGATAACGCCAGCGATTGGCCGATTTTATATTGACGAGCGGTTTTGACAAACAAACCACCTTGTTTAAGAAAAGGCATAAATGCGCGGTTTAATTCTTTGATATCAAGAAAATCCAACGGTATCTCTTCCAATGATGCCTCCGTCAGCGTAATAAACGCTGTAGATCTAATAATAATGCGGTGAGCGCGAGCGATCTATTCTGCCCCAAAATTTGCTGTTCGTCACGGCACCATTGCGCTAGTCGTTGAAACAACTGCTGACAGTGACGGTTCTCATTCATCGTCGACCAGCGTTGTCGCACAAACCAATACAGAAGGTTCGTCGTTTCAGGTTGCGCTTCCAAAATTTTCACCAAGGGTGCTAAAGGATAATCTTGGTCAACAAAAGCGGTTAACCCCTGTAGCACCTGATCAATTTCTTCACTCTGACCAGACTCCAGCAATTGTAAGGCGCGAAGCGGCGCACCAGCACTATAGGCCAATAAATACGGCGGCACAGGCTTGGTTGTTTGCTGCACCAGCCACTGCTGCGCCGCATAGTCGGTGACCGGGGCAATAAACCAACGCTGACAGCGGCTTAGAATGGTCGGCAACAATTGTTGCTCATGAGCGGTTTGTAACAATAAAAAACTATTCGCGCCAGGTTCTTCTAACGTCTTTAATAAAGCATTGGCGGCCGCTTCGGTCATTTTATGTGCTTGAGGCAATAACACAACACGGGCTCCCCCTTGTTGCGGTGTGCCCTGCATAAAATTGCTCAGTTCACGGACGGCATCGACCCCTATGCTGCCCTGTGCGTGCAATTGCATTAAATCTGGATGATGACCAGCATCAACCAATAAACAACTTTTACAATGGCCACAAGCGGCATCAACAAAAGGTTGCACACAAAGTAACTGCTTGGCTAAATGCGCTGCGACCAAATGTTTGCCCACCCCATTTGGGCCAGTAAATAACAACGCGTGGTGCAGCTTACCGTCTTGCGCCAGTTGCCCCAAATGTTGTTGTACCGGCTCCAGCCAACTTAGCGTCACAGTGCGGCGGCCTCTAGCGCAGCGATAATCTGCTGTTGCACCTGTTCGACCGTACAACTGGCATCAATAATGGCCATATTTGGCTCTGAGTTGGCAATTTGTAGATACCTTGTCCGAGTACGTTGAAAAAATGCCAGTTGTTCTTGTTCTATGCGGTCCAGTTCACCACGAACGCGAGCCCGCTCAAGGCCAATCACCGGATCGATATCCAAATACAAAGTAAAATCTGGAGTCGTTTGCCCGAGAACCGCATGGCGAATACTATCAATCAGTTGTGAATCAATCATCCGACCGCCGCCCTGATAAGCGCGGGAAGACAGATCGTGACGGTCAGCAAGCACCCAATCACCTTTTGCCAATGCCGGGCGAATGACCTGACTAAGCAGCTGCACCCTCGCGGCATACATCAACAACAATTCAGTTTCTGGTGCAACTTGTTCACTTTGCACCGACTTGACTAAAGTTCTGATTTGTTCCGCCAGTGGCGTGCCGCCCGGTTCACGGGTTTGCACCACTTGATGGCCACGGCACTCCAGCCAATGCTTAACCGTGCTAATTGCGGTAGTTTTACCGGCGCCTTCAAGGCCCTCAATGACAATAAATCGACCTGTTTTCATGGTTTTTTCCCGAAAATATATTGCTGCACCGCGCGGTTGTGCTCTGGCAATGATGCTGAAAACTGATGGCTACCATCGCCTTTGGCGACAAAATAAAGCTTGTCACTAACCAGAGGTTTGGCAGCGGCTTGGAGCGAAGTGGCACTGACCAGCGCAATAGGACCAGGTGGTAAACCAAAATGGACATACGTATTATATAAATGTGGGTCTTTTAAATGCGCTCTGGTGATATCGCCCTGATAACGGTCACCTAAACCGTAGATCACGGTCGGATCAGTTTGCAATTTCATCTTTTTTGCCAATCGATTAATAAAAACTGAAGCGATCAGTGGTTTTTCTGCCAGCGCCCCGGTTTCTTTTTCGATAATGGAGGCCAAAATTAGCAGCTGGTAAGGCGTTGTAAAAGGCACTGTGGCATCACGTTGTTGCCACACCTCATACAGTTGCTGCATTAACGAGCGATGCGCACGACGGTATAAATCGGATGCTTTGCTATGTGCGGTGTAATAGTAAGTCTCAGGGAAAAATAACGCTTCCAAATTTGGTGGTGGCGCGCCCCACTCACTGGGCCAGTTTACCAATTGCTGTAATGCTGAGGGCTCTTGTAAATCATTTTGCAAATAGGGAGCATGAGCAACGGCTTGTAAACTTTGTTTGAGCGTTTCGCCTTCACGCAACATAAAACTGAACTGCGCCACTTTGCCACTTCGAAATAATGCCAGTTGGTTAAATAACAGATCAGGTTTCACCCGATAGACGCCTGCTTTTACCGCGCGCAATTCTGGTTGCAAAATACTGTAAATTTTTAACTGAAAACATTGTGCTTTGCTCAGCAGTTGCTGTTGTTGCCATTGCTGACACAAACCGGACAACGAGCGCCCGGCCGGCAAATCAAAATAAGGGCCACTTAAGGCAAGCCTTGTTTGGCGAAATTGTTGCATCTGATTTAGCAAACCAAAAGCCACTACCGCCAACACCATCAACAGCACAGATAACTTTTTTAACATAACTTCGTACCTGCCAGAAATGGCACCAATTGTTGAATAGGCCTAACGGCATCAATATTTAACGGCCGTTGCAAAAATTGCCGCACCGGCACCACCCCCATCAGCGCGTTTGTTGCAAACATCGCACTGGCTTGCTCAAGATCCCGCAGCGAATAATACCCTTGTTGCACATTTAACTGCTGTAGCACCCACTGGCGCATCACACCAGCAACACCGGCATGATCAAGTTTTGGTGTACACCACTGGTTATTGATCCGGAAAAACAGATTCGCCGCACAAAGTTCGGTCACTCGACCTTGGTGATCACAAACTAGTAAATCGTCAAATTCACTTTGTTCGGCTTCCGCTTTGAGTAACACCGTTTCTAGTCGGCTATTGTGCTTGATCCCAGCAAGTAATGGTTGCGTCGACAGTTGCATGGCCGCGACACCAAGATGCATACCAGATTGCCGCATTGACTGATAATCCGGTAACACGCCGCTTGTGACGTACACCAATGGTTCAGTGAAGCCGGCAGGACTATATCCACGGCCGCCTTGACCACGGCTGACCAGCACTTTAATCACCTGATCTGGCGCAGTCACTGCCTGCTCTGCCAGTTGTTTGACGTCCTGCTCAACGAGCGAAGGCATCTGCAAGCGTTGTAACGACTGGGCGAGCCGCTGCCAATGTAAATCCCACAATACCAAGCGCGAGTTCGCTACCAATATTGTGGTAAAGACACCGTCGCCGTACTGAAAACTGCGGTCAGAAACAGTAGGTTGAAGCACCTGCATGCCTTGTTTTATCAAAAAAATGCAGTATGCCTGAAATTTAGCGTGCTGAAAATGACAACGCCGCCTTGCATAACAAAGCGGCGTTTTGATCACCAATAATCGCAGGTTTGGCGCACCATATAGCGCTTAACCGTTCGCTATGATGGTGTTTATCAAACAGTACTAAACCTTACGAAATAACACCGAACCATTGGTGCCGCCAAAACCAAATGAATTACAAAGCGCGTATTCCATTGAAACTTGACGCGACTCATGCGGCACATAATCCAAATCACACCCTTCGTCTGGATTATCCAGATTAATGGTTGGGGTGACCAACTGATCTTGCAGCGATAAAATAGTAATGATTGATTCGACAGAGCCAGCAGCACCTAACAAATGCCCCATCATCGACTTGCTGGAGCTGACCATCAATTTGTCAGTGGAACCTGCAAACACCTTTTTAATCGCTTGAGTTTCAGCAATATCGCCAGCTGGTGTCGATGTGCCATGAGCATTGATATAACTGACCTGATCGGCTGAAACACCGGCATCACGCAATGCGTTTGCCATGGCATTGGCACCACCACGACCATCTTCTGGCGGTGAGGTCATGTGATAGGCGTCACCGCTCATCCCAAAGCCAACCAGTTCGGCGTAAATTTTTGCGCCACGGGCTTTGGCATGTTCGTATTCTTCGAGCATCACCACTCCGGCGCCATCACCCAGCACAAAACCATCACGGTCTTTGTCCCAAGGACGGCTGGCTTGTTGTGGTGCATCATTACGAGTTGATAATGCTCGCGCAGCACCAAATCCGCCCATACCCAAAGTGGTAGATGCTTTTTCAGCACCACCGGCTAACATCGCATCGGCGTCACCGTACACAATCATCCGCGCCGCATGACCGATGTTATGCACTCCGGTGGTACAGGCAGTGACAATACTGATATTCGGTCCTTGCAGGCCAAGCATGATGGAGAGATGCCCGGCAATCATATTGATGATGGTTGATGGTACAAAAAATGGCGATAACTTACGTGGGCCACTGGCGAGCAGCTTTTCATGGTTTTCTTCAATTAAACCAAGACCACCAATACCTGAACCAATGGCAGCACCAATCCGACCGGCATTTTCTTCGGTCACTTCAATGCCCGAATCGCGGAACGCCTGAATACCTGCAGCAACGCCATATTGGATAAATAAGTCCATCTTCCGGGCTTCTTTTACCGGAAAAAATGACTCGACTTCAAAATCCTTAATCAAACCGGCAAACTTGGTGGTGTAAGCTTCTGTATTAAAATGGGTAATCAGGCCAATGCCGCTTTTTGCTTGCTGCAAACCCTGCCAGGTCGACGCAACGTCGTTCCCTAATGGCGTCAGCATACCTAATCCAGTTACCACGACTCGACGTTTCGTCACATTGTCCTCCGCAAGGAAATTAACTTTCTCTGCTTTACTGCTTCAAACCAAGATTAGATCAAAGGTTTGACTATGCCAGAAATGAAAACGGGTAGCTTAGCTACCCGTCTGCATTGCGCATTGCTTATTCAGCATGCGCCTTGATGTAATCGATAGCAGATTGCACCGTAGTGATTTTTTCTGCTTCTTCATCAGGAATTTCGGTATCGAATTCTTCTTCCAGCGCCATGACCAGTTCAACTGTGTCTAAAGAGTCAGCGCCTAAGTCATCAACAAAAGAAGCTGCGTGTTTTACGTCTTCTTCTTTAACGCCTAACTGCTCAATGATAATTTTCTTAACGCGTTCTTCGATGTTGCTCATCTTTTCTTCCTTTTTCTCATATAAATCGCAACAATTCGTGCAATTTTGTGTGGCGGCTAGTTTAGTGTTAAGCGCAGTTCGTTGCAAGCAATGCACAAGGCATTTCCTGCTGGTCGAACCTGATTCGCTTAAACCATATACATGCCACCGTTAACGTGAATCGTTTCACCGGTGATGTAAGCCGCTTGGCGTGATGCCAGAAAGGCGACCGTTGCCGCAATTTCTTCAGGCTGACCCAGACGATTCGCCGGTACCTGACTAAAGATTGCTTGCTTTTGCTCATCTGAAAGATCTTTGGTCATATCAGTATCAATAAAACCAGGAGCAATTGCGTTGACAGTTATACCACGAGACGCTACTTCTTTCGCAAGAGATTTTGTAAAACCAAGCACACCGGCTTTGGCTGCCGCGTAATTAGTTTGTCCGGCGTTACCCATTGATCCCACTACAGAACCTATGGTAATAATCCGACCACAACGCTTTTTCATCATGCTACGAAGCACGGCTTTACTCATTCGAAATACCGATGTTAAATTAGTTTGCATGATATCAAACCACTCTTCATCTTTCATTCGCATCAACAAATTATCGCGGGTAATGCCGGCGTTGTTAACCAGAATATCAATTTCACCAAAATTAGTTTTAATGGTCTCTAAACATTGTTCAATGGATTCAACGTTGGCCACATCCAGCACTAATCCTTGACCGGCACCAAGATACTCAGCAATCGCTGCCGCACCTTTTTCAGTGGTGGCAGTGCCAATTACTTTGGCACCTAAGGCGGCCAGCTGCTCAGCAATTGCGCGACCAATGCCACGGCTAGCGCCCGTAACCAGCGCAACCTGACCTTCCAGAGAAATAAAAGCAGTCATAAAAATCCTTGAATATTATGTGATTGGATTTATAGCGTTATTCAGCGACGCCACATCATTAACCGAACCGGTCGTAAGGTTTTTATCAATCCGTTTAATCAGACCCGCCAGCACTTTACCGGCGCCGATTTCGATCACCTCGGTAACACCTTGTGCCGCCAGCCATTCGATACTTTCAGTCCAGCGCACTGGGCTAAATAGTTGCCGCACCAGCGCATCTTTAATAGCACTTTGTGCAGTCGCAACAGTCACGTCGACATTATTCAGAACTGGGATGACCGTTCGCTGAAACTCAAGTGCCGCTAAATCTGTCGCTAACTTTACCGCAGCGGGTTTCATCAAAGCACAATGGGATGGCACACTCACTGGTAGCGGTAATGCGCGTTTAGCGCCATAAGTTTTGCAAAGTTCACCAGCCCGCTCTACTGCAGCTTTGTTGCCTGCAATTACCACCTGACCTGGGGAATTAAAATTAACCGGCGATACAACTTCGCCTTGCGCTGCTTCTTCACAGGCTTTGGCAATCAGCGCATCATCGAGCCCGATAATCGCCTGCATCGCTCCAGTACCGGCAGGCACGGCGGCTTGCATATACTGGCCACGTTTTTCAACCAGTTGTACTGCATCACTCAGCTTTAAAGCGCCACTGCAAACCAACGCCGAATATTCACCTAAAGAATGCCCAGCCATAAAAGCAGGTGTTGCGCCGCCTTGCTGCTGCCATAACCGCCAAATAGCGACCGATGCTGTTAATAATGCCGGCTGAGTGCGATGAGTTTCATTTAAATCAGCTTCAGGGCCATCGGCGACTAACGCCCAAAGATCATAACCTAATGCCGCGGATGCTTCGCCAAAAGTGTCCCGAACAATAGCGAACTCGGAATAAAGTTCACTTAACATGCCAACAGTTTGCGATCCTTGTCCTGGAAAAACCAATGCAAGTTTTGTCATTTTTTTACTCGCTCAATAATCAATGCTTAGTAATTTGCTTGTAGCACTTCACGTTTAATACTTCACCAAAGCCGAGGCCCAGGCAAAACCGCCGCCAAATGCTTCTAATAATAACATTTGACCACGTTTAATACGGCCATCACGGATGGCTTCATCCAGCGCGGTTGGAACTGTCGCTGCAGAAGTATTGCCATAACGATCAAGATTAATCACCACCTGGTCCATCGACATATCAAGCTTACGAGCAACGGCAGAGATAATCCGCAAGTTTGCTTGATGTGGCACTAACCAGTCGATTTGCGATTTTTGCAAATTGTTCGCAGCTAAGGTTTGTTCAACCACTTCGGATAATTTAGTCACGGCCACTTTAAAAACATCATTGCCTTTCATCACGCCCCAGCTGTTATGGATAGAATTTTCATCACCACGACGTGGGTTGTTGACATAAAGCAGCTCAGAATATTTGCCATCAGAATGAATATGCGTTGATAAAATACCAGGCTCTTCAGAGGCTTCAATAATCACCGCACCGGCGGCATCACCAAACAGAATCACCATGCCGCGATCGTCAGGGCTGATCAACTGCGACAGACAATCAGCACCAATCACCAGCACCCGTTTAGCCATACCACCTTTGACATACTGGTCGGCAATACTTAAGGCATAGCAAAAACCCGCACAAGCGGCTGAGATATCAAAGGCAGGAATGTTAGGGATATCGAGTTCGCGCTGCACTTCACAGGCAGAACTAGGTAAAGCACGAGAACCACTGGTGGTCGCCAGCACAATCATATCGATCGTGTTTTTATCAATACCGGCCGCTTCTATGGCTTTCAACGCCGCTTGGGCGCTCATGGTGGCGACGGTTTCATGCTCGCCAATAATACGACGTTCCCGGATGCCGGTACGTTCAATAATCCATTCGTCAGTGGTTTCGACCATGCTCTCTAAATCGGCATTGGTACGGACTTGCTCCGGGAAATAACTGCCGGTGCCTATAATGCGTGAATACATGGGGACCTACGCTTTATCGATTAATACGTGTTCCAACCGGTCTTTTATTTTTGCGGGTACCTGACGTTCAACCTCACGTACCGCCTGCCGGATGGCACTTAGAAATGCTTCTTTGGTCGCATTTCCGTGACTTTTCACTACAATTCCGCGCAATCCTATCAGACTCGCGCCGTTATAGTGGTCGGGGTTCACGCCAGATCCGATACTTTTTAATAAAGGTTTGATCATCCAGCCAAATAAATGTGCAGACATGCTGTTTTTAAGCGCGTGTTCAAAGCGTTTCATAATGAGTTTAGCGACGCCTTCACAGGTCTTCAGTGCCACATTTCCCACAAAACCATCACAGACAATCACGTCGGCTTTACCAGAAAAAATGTCGTTGCCTTCGATATAACCGATATAGTTAATTTCGGCACATTCCGACAACATCAACGATGTCCGTTTAATTTGATCTGAACCTTTTATTTCTTCTTCGCCCATATTAAGCAAAGCAACTTTGGGCCGGTGAATACCTTCAACTTCTTCCGCCATCACCGCCCCCATCACAGCAAACTGGAACAAGGTATCAGAATCACAATTCACTGTGGCTCCAAGGTCGAGCATAAACACTGGGCTGCCAACAGTCGTAGGTAATGCGCTGATCAAGGCAGGACGCTCAATACCACCGAGCATCTTCAGAACAAAATGGGCCATCGCAATCAAAGCACCGGTATTCCCAGCGCTGACACAGGCTTGAACCTGCTGTTTATCGACCAAGTCCAAGGCAACACGCATTGAAGAGTCACGTTTGTTACGAAGTGCAACAGAAGGCCTGTCGGTCATTAAAACTTGTTGAGAAGCGTGTTTAAAACTGATTTGCGGATGCTCAGCAAGCCCGGTATCAGCAAGATAAGGTTGCAGTAAATCGGTATCACCGCACAGGACAAGATCAAGAAGGGGAAATTCTTCCACTGCAGCGAGTGCTGCGGGAATAGTAGATAGGGGGCCATGATCGCCCCCCATCATATCTAAAGCTATTTTGAGCCGTTCTGGTTGCAACGAGTGCACCGCGACTTATTTAACTTTACGACCTTTATAGAAACCGTCGGCAGTAATGTGGTGACGACGATGGGTTTCACCGGTAGTAGAGTCGACTGACAGCGTTGGGCCAGTCAGAGCATCGTGTGAACGACGCATGTCACGCCGGGCGCGAGATTTTTTGTTCTGTTGTACAGCCATTGCTATTCTCCTAAAGTCACTTTTTCTTCAATTCTTGCAATATTGCAAATGGGTTCGGTTTTTCTGGTTCCGGCTCTATGTGCCCGAAGCTCGTCTGCAATTTTGTTGGATCACATTGACCAACATCATGCATCGGGAACAACGGTAAAGCCAGAATTAATTCGTCCTCAACCAATTGCCTCAAGTTAACTTCGCCGTGTTCGTTTTTCTCAATCACGTCGTAGCGTTCCGGAATTTCATCGTGAGCCGAATCATCCCCTTTTACCGGGGTATATACAAAACTGCTGTCAATCGTCAGCGACATTTCATCGCCACACCTTTCACAGGTTAAACTGACAGTACAATGAGCTTCGCCTGAAATAAAGACTAACCCTTGCTCGTCGGTTCCGCAATCGATGACCGCAGCCACATCACCTTCCGTGACCAACAATAACTCGGTAAAACGAGTCAACGTGTTCATTGGAATGATCCCTTCGAAACTGAGCCGTTTTTGCGCAGTACGGGTTGGATCGATAGTGATTGGAATTTTTAGCTTTTGCATAAGGCGCGCATCATATAGATCAAGGTCTGCACTGTCAAAGGGTTGATCATGGTTTTGTTAATTATTCGCGCGCGAAACAACAAAAGACTAAGTATAGTGGTGCACGCGTATCGCAAAATATTGTTCTTTTTCTGTATTGGAGTTTTTTATGCCGACAAATCTATGGTTAGCTTCGACATCTATATATCGCAAAGCATTACTTGAAAAACTGACGATGAACTTTGAAACGGCCAAGCCACACGTTGACGAAACGGCTTTACCTGGCGAAACCGCATGGCAACTGGTCGAACGTTTAGCGATTGCCAAAGCATTCGCTGTTGCTGCAAATTTAACAGAGGGCCTTGTGATTGGCTCCGATCAAGTGGCGTTATTTGACGATGAAATACTCGGCAAGCCCCATACTACTGACAATGCTTATATTCAACTAAAACGTTTTAGTGGGCATAAAGTAACCTTCTTAACCGGTCTTGCTGTTTTTAATGCCCAAACTGGCGCTGTCGTGCATTGCGTTGAGCCATTTTTTGTACATTTCCGCCAACTGACCGACCAGGATATCCTGCAATATATTGCTCGCGAGCAGCCACTCGACTGTGCAGGCAGCTTTAAAAGTGAAGGATTAGGCATTACTTTGTTTGAAAAACTTGAAGGAGATGACCCCAATAGCCTCATTGGATTGCCGTTAATTAGACTGCATCAACTGCTAAAGCAACAAGGCCGTGATCTATTGCTTCAACCTTAAGCAAATTCAGTTTTGACCTTTATGACGACGCTTAACAATGTGCAGTTAACTCTGACAATGCGTCGATAACCGCTATTGGTGCAAAGGGTTGAAAGTCTACCGCTTTGTGCACGCCGTGTGTAATACCGATCCGTGGCATATCGATAGCATGTGCCATGGCTAAATCATGCACCGTATCACCAACCATCACGGCGTGCTCTGGTTGTAACTTCAGTTCGGCGAGTATTTGTTCCAACATTTGCGGATGAGGCTTGGACTGCGCTTCATCGGCGCAGCGACTGGTCGTAAAAAAATGACCGGTTTGGGTTTCGTCAAAGATCCGATTTAAGCCACGACGCATTTTCCCGGTTGCGACAGCAAGTAAATAACCACGTTGCTGTAAATCAGTAAATAACTCGCAGGCACCGGTAAATAATGGGGTTGCCGTTTGATCATGGTGCAAATAAATCTCTTTATATGCGTTACAAAGCACCAAACGTGTTTGTGCATCGGCGGCTGGAAACAATTTAGCAAAAGCCGGGTCAAGACTTAAGCCAATAATTTGTTTTGCCTCGTCAAAAGTTGGCACTGCTATACCAACCTGCGCTGCTGCTCGCTGCACACAAGTGACAATTTTACCCACCGAATCCATCACGGTTCCGTCCCAGTCAAAAATGACCAGCTTTACTGCAGCCATATAAATCCACCACTACCACGAACGACTATTAGCGCTACACATTATCGTTAGCGACGAAATTTATTTTTTATTGAGCTTGGTCAGAATTTTTTCAAGCTCGCTATCTAACGGCGCTTCGCATTTCATCACTAGCCCAGTTTTTGGATGCGTGAACGCTAGAAGTTTTGCGTGTAGATAAAGACGTTTCAGTCCTAGGCTGTTCATTTGACCGGTAAAGTCGTTGTCGCCATATTTGTCATCACAAGCAATTGGATGCCCTACGCAGGCCGTATGAACGCGAATTTGGTGGGTACGACCTGTCACCGGAAAGGCTTCAATTAACGTGCCTTCGACATAACGTTGCAAAATTTTAAACCGGGTTTCTGATGGCTTACCGTCTCGCTCGTCCACCCGAACGACGCGCTCACCAGATTGCAGCGTATTTTTTTTCAGCGGCTCTGTGACCTTTTTGTCACGGGCATCCCATTGACCGGCGACCAGCGCCCAGTATTTTTTCTCAACGGTCTTCAGACGCAGCTGTTCATGTAAATGCGTCAGTACGGAACGCTTTTTGGCGATCAACAAACAGCCCGAAGTGTCACGGTCCAGTCGGTGAACTAACTCAAGAAATTTCGCTGTTGGTCGTAATGCGCGAAGAGCCTCAATGACGCCAAACTGTAAACCACTGCCGCCATGCACCGCCATACCTGTAGGTTTATTTAATACAATCAAGTCGTTATCTTCAAAAAGAATATGACTTTCTAAGTTCTTAACCAATGACAGCTTGGTTGATACCTGATCTTTTTCCGCAGCGACAACCAAAGGCGGTACTCGCACCTGGTCAGCAACTTGTAATTTATACTCAGGTTTTATCCGGCCCTTATTGACTCGAACTTCACCTTTTCGGATGATCCGATAGATCACACTTTTTGGCACCCCTTTGAGACGAGCCAATAAAAAATTGTCTAGCCGTTGACCGGCATATTCTTCATCCACATCAATATATTGGATAGGAGTTTTAATTTCTTCAGTCATGCGTATTTGCTGCTCTGCCGCTTATTTATTTCACGACAATTAAGTTGCTATTGGTCGCTGATTGGTGGGATAATCAGCCCGCTAATTGCGCCAGTCGTTTTAATACTTCAGGCCATTAGGGCGCTCATCAAGACGTAAGAGAAGCTGTGAGGCACCGGTCGGGAGACAGATCATACCTAATTCGTGGTGAAAACCAACGACTTTATCTCCCCCGCCCGAGAATAACGCCAGATGCTTGAGGTAATGCTGCGTAATTTGTTACCAACACCAGCACAACACCGCTTCCAGTC
>JBBKWN010000013.1:0-12350 GCA_037968955.1 Rheinheimera sp.
GGCCGGGTTCAAACACCACCACACTACCGGCAGCGTCCCGTTGAATTTTACTGAACTGGAACACGATACCGCGTTCGCCTTCTTTAATTACAAACAACGATGAAAAAACGACAACCGCAACTAATGCCAATAAAGCAATCACAAAATTCTTCATTGGTTAGCCCCTCCCTGCCCGGTTACTATCTGAACGAGGCGTCTCAACCCGAGAATCAGTAGAGCGATTTTCACTGCTATTTAAGCGTGGCTCCATGACTGCAGGTTTGCTACTGCCGCTTTGATTCAACATTTTATCTAATGGTAAATACATAATATTATTGCCATTTTTCACATCAACCAACACTTTTGATGTATTGCCATAAACCTGTTCCATCGTCTCTAGATACAGGCGCTCGCGGGTAACCTGCGGCGATGCAATATATTCAGGCAACAGTTTTTCAAAGCGTGCAACTTCACCTTGTGCTTTTAACTGAGATTGCTGTTTATATGCTTCAGATTCCTGCATCACCCTATTTACCCGACCACGGGCTTCAGGTTCGATGGCACGAGCATAAGCCGTGGCTTCCTGAATAAAGCGTTGCTCATCTTCTTGTGCTGCAATCGCATCATCAAAAGCGGCTTTTACTTCCTCCGGCGGACGGGCATCACGGAAGTTGACGTCAACAATTTCTAAGCCAAGATTGTAAGGCTTCACTATCGCTTCAAGTTCAACCCGAGTGTTCTGACGAATCAGCTCACGGCCTTTGGTTAGTACGTCATCCATCAATGAATGACCTATCACATAACGCAGCGCAGCATCAGTCGCCTGCCGTAAGCTGCTGTCTGGATCAACCACTGCAAATTTGTATAAGCGTGGATCTTCAACCCGATACTGTACTTCAAAAGTTACCCGCACCAGATTCTGATCTTGTGTCAGCATAAAGCCGTCAGCTTTAAGCGTTTCAACGCTGCTAATATCAACTGGCAGTACCTGATCAATAAACGTCGGCTTCCAGTTAATACCTGGATTGACCTCGCTATGGTACTGACCAAAACGCAAGATGACCCCACGTTCGGATTCTTTAATGGTGTAAATACCACTAAACAACCAGCCAATTAGGCCAACGACCAATACCAACACCAAAGCAGCAGAGCCGCCATTGTTGTTGTCGGAAGAGCCACCTTTTTTACCACCGAAGATACCACCGAGCTTTTTACTCAGATTACGGATTACTTCATCCATATCAGGTGGGCCCTGATTTTTACCACCTTGGTTCCAAGGATCGTTATTTTTGCCGTTATTGCCCGGCTCATTCCAAGCCATACTTCACTCCGTCTTGCTGTAAACAGTTGCGGTTAATGTATCAAAAAGTCAGGTCGAGACGATAAAATTTTGCAACAAGCCGTCGCTTTGTTTCAGCAAACGCTCCCATTGCGGTTTTGCCAGTGCTATCTGCAGCAGACAAACCCCTTCTGCATCAAAATGCTCTTGTTGGACAGCCCCCATTTCGTGAAATCTCGCGCGCCATGCTGCCGCATCAGGCGGCAATGCTAAATTCAACCGCTGATAACTGTCTGACAATAAAGTCACGATAGCTTCAGCCAGTAAATCTAAACCTAATCCACGTTGCGCCGACAAATATACCGCGACTGGCATACCTAATTCATTGTATTCAATTCTGGCATTTTGCTGCACGAGATCAATTTTGTTGTACACAAACAGCTGCGGTAAATCATCCGCTTCAATTTCATGTAACACTTTTTGTACTTGCTTAATATTGTCGTCAACGCGTGGGTCGGCGACATCCACCACATGCAATTGTAAGTCTGCTTCACGACTTTCCTGCAATGTTGACTTAAAGGCAGCCACTAAATCATGCGGTAAGTGCCGAATAAAACCGACCGTATCCGCAAAAATCAACTGGCCAAAATCGGGTAATCTAACTTGCCGTAAAGTTGGATCTAAAGTCGCAAACAACTGATCTGCAGCATACACTTCAGCTTGAGTGAGCCTGTTAAACAATGTTGACTTGCCAGCATTGGTATATCCTACCAACGAAATCACTGGAATTTCAGCACGTTGCCGAGCCTTTCTTCCTTGTTCGCGCTGTTTACCCACTTTGTCTAGCTTTTGATGCAGTGCGGCAATTCGATCTCGCAATAAACGTCGATCTGTTTCAAGCTGCGTTTCACCCGGCCCACGTAAGCCAATACCGCCTTTTTGCCGCTCATTATCAAAACCACGAATTAAACGGGACGCCAAATGTTTTAGTTGCGCCAGTTCAACCTGTAGCTTGCCTTCGTAACTGCGAGCACGCTGGGCGAAAATATCGAGAATTAAGGTGGTTCGATCAATCACTCGACACTGAAAAACACGTTCTAGGTTACGAGTTTGTGCCGGCGTTAGCGCGTGGTTAAAGATCACCACTGATGCGGCGAGTTCGGCAACTTGCTGGGCTACTTCAGCAGCTTTACCTGAACCAATAAAGAGTCGGGCGTCAATTGAACTACGGCTACAACTTACAACAGCCAGTTCAGCAACACCCGCGGAAGAAACCAACATCTGCAACTCATGAAGATCTTCACAAGCGCTTTCTTGCGGAAAAAAAACATGCACAAGGATCGCTTGCTCAGCCTGGGTTTCACGGTCAAACAAACGACAATATCCTGTTTTTTATTCTATCTCATCCATGTCGCCGGCGGCGCCATGGCTGACCATGGTATTCACAGCACGGGCTGGAACCACAGTCGAGATAGCATGTTTGTACACCATCTGACTGACAGTGTTTTTTAACAATATGACAAATTGATCAAATGACTCGATTTGTCCCTGTAATTTGATCCCATTCACCAGATAAATAGAAACTGGAATACGTTCCCGTCGTAAGGTGTTTAAAAATGGGTCTTGTAAAGATTGGCCCTTTGCCATGTGCCGCTTTCCTTTTTCTTAGTTCTGATTCTTGATATATGGATTATTATATTAATTTCAAGTCGTTAAATAACGATTTTTTTTCATCGCTAAATTAGCGTAGCGAAGATAAAACAGCTTGCAAGTTTTCCGCAGGACTAACTTCACTTTTCAGCCAGTTTAATTCCTGCCAACTGCGCAGCCAGGTCAATTGTCGTTTGGCCAGCTGCCTTGTTGCGGCCACACCACGATACACCATCTCAGGGTAACTCACTAGCCCGTCCAGATAATCCCACATCTGGCGGTAGCCAACACAGCGCATCGAAGGTAAATTTGTATGCAAATCACCTCGTTGTCTGAGTTGAACAACTTCTTCTTCAAAACCTTGTTGCAGCATTTGCATAAACCTAAGCTCAATACGCTGATGCAACACTGAGCGATCAGTGGGCGCAATCGCAAACTGCTTGACCGGGTACGGAAAAGCTTCACCTTTTTCTGTCGTCCATTCGGTCAGACTTTTTCCACTGACTAAAAACACTTCCAGCGCCCGATTAATTCTTTGTGGATCATTCGGATGGATCCGCGCCGCTGAAACAGGATCAACCACCGCTAATTGCTGATGTAACGCCGCCCAACCAAGCGTCGCCGCTTGCTGCTCCAATTGTGCTCTCACCGCAGGTGAAGCCTCTGGTAACGGTGATATTCCGTCCAACAAAGCCTTATAATACAACATGGTACCACCAACTAGCAGTGGAACTTTACCTTTATTACGAATATCTTCAATCTGCAGCAATGCATCGCGGCGAAAATCGGCGGCCGAATAGGTTTCAGTCGGTTCGAGAATATTGATCAGGCGATGCGGTGCTTGTTGTAACTCGGCGGCTGACGGTTTCGCAGTGCCAATATCCATCCCGCGATAGATGAGCGCACTGTCAACGCTGATAATCTCAGCGTTCAAATGCGTGACTAACTCGATTGCCAGCGCTGTTTTTCCTGACGCCGTCGGCCCCATCAGACAAATTACCGGCATGGTCATCGCAACTTCCTCATCGTTTTGCCTCTAATAACTGCTGACTAATTGAAATATCTAACGGCACCGCCTGCCACGTTGCAGGCTCGGACAAATGAGGTGCGAAATAGTTTAAGAAGACCGACAAAGAAAACCATTGTTGGTCAAAGCCGCGTTGGAGCAGATGAAGCAGTAATTGACGAGTGTCACTTATATCAGGCCACTGCTGCCACCATAACGGCAACCACTGACTTAAGGCAGTTTGTCGCATCAAGTGCGGCACGGCCCGTACAATCAAGACATTATTATTCAACACCAAATCGAAGCCAAGCTCCGCTAACGACGGCGCCTTCCTTAATAGGGCTTCTTTTTCAGTAGGTTGCAGCGGCAGTCGCAGCGGTAACATCAGTGTCGAAGTTGCCGGCGGTTGCGCCAACCACAAGTTGCAAAGGCTGTCGCTGGCATCAACCAACCATAACTGCTCGGCGTAAGGTGCAATCGCATAACCACCGGTAGCTGCCAGCCACGGCAATTGACGCAGAGTTGTCGCGGCTGCTGTAGGGCTCGGCATCATACATTCATCGCTGCCTGCAGTTTGCGTATTTTGTAATGAAGACGAAGGGGACTGAGTATCAGGTAACGGCCAACCCGCGCCTCGTGGTGTAAATGCATCATGCGGCTGCGAACTGCGGGGGGGCAGCACACGGTCAGGTACGTAAAGTGCACGTCGATTTGCACCATAATTGGCTGACGACTCACCAATTGAAACCGATTGCCGAGGTGTGGTTGTTGCTGGAGTTGCTGGTGTTGCCAAAACTTGCCCGGCAGATTTTGCCGGAGCTTCGTCAATCAAGGCGGGTTGCTGGCACACTTGCGCCAAGGCACTGACCACAAAATCATGAACTAACCGCGCTTGGTGAAAACGAACTTCGTGCTTTGCTGGATGGACATTAACGTCCAATTGCAGTGGGTCCAGCTCAAGGTAAAGTACAAACGCCGGTTGTGCACCTGGCATCAGCACATCACCGTATGCTTGGCGAATTGCATGATTAAGTAGTTTGTCGCGCATCATCCGGCCATTGACATAACTGAACTGACTTGCCGGTTGCGCCTGACAGGCGTGTGGTAATTGCACCCACCCCCAAAGTCGCATGTCATGGTACTGACTTTCGATATAAAGCGCAGATTCAATAAACGCCCGCCCACACAGTTGCGCCAGGCGCTTCTCTTGCGCCGGTCGATCGGTAGCGGCTTTGAGTTGCCGGACAGTCTGACCGTTGTGGGTTAAAGTCCAATTCAGATCAAAACGGCTCAAGGCTAGACGTTTTACCAGTTCATCAATATGCGTAAATTCGGTTTTATCACTACGTAAAAAACGGCGTCTGGCTGGGGTGTTAAAAAACAAATCGAGCACTTCGATGCTCGTCCCTATCGGATGCGCGGCAGGACGCACCTGCACTTGCATTTCCCGGCCTTCGGCCATTGCTTGCCAAGCGCTGTCTTGCTCTGCAGGCCTGGAAGTTAAAGTCAGCCGCGATACCGAACTGATACTCGCCAGCGCTTCACCGCGAAAACCAAGGCTAAGAATTTGTTCTAAATCAGAAAGTTGATGAATTTTACTGGTGGCATGGCGACATAACGCTAATTCAAGCTCGGCTTTGGCGATCCCACAGCCATCATCACGGATCCGAATCAGCTTACTACCGCCCTTTTCAATGTCGATAGTGATCGCTGTTGCACCGGCATCCAGACTATTTTCCACCAGCTCTTTGACCACCGAGGCTGGCCGTTCGACCACTTCACCAGCGGCAATCTGATTTGCTAACTGCGGTGATAAAATCTGGATGGTCATTTATTCTGGGATCCGCAGCACCTGACCAATTTTGATATTGTCGGTGCTAAGTTTGTTGTAGCTGCGCAGTACCGACATTGGCACCGCATAACGCTTGGCAAGTCCCGACAATGAATCACCACTTCTAACCACATGGTTGCGTGGATTGACAATACTGTCGACCGACCGACTCGCCGTCGCGGTGCGTTGCGCTGAGGCTGAACTGCTTGCACTGGCAACACGGTTTGGTTGGCTGCGCGTTGGTGCAATACCTTTTTTCTGTGCCAGCCAGGAGTCAGCCGGTGGTGACTGTTCAAAATGACCTTTTAACGCACGAAACACCGCATTCGCTAGTTTTTGCTGATGCGAAGCCGACTTTAACTTTTGCTCTTCGGTTGGATTTGAAATATAACCAGTTTCAACCAAAATCGATGGAATATCAGGTGCTTTAAGCACACCAAGACTAGCAGCCTGTGGCTCTTTTTTATGTAGATGGGTAATTTTACTCATTTCCGACAGCACCTGTCGCGCAACCTCAAAACCGGTGGTCATGGAATGATTCATTGATAAATCAAGCACCGTTTGCGCCAGATAACGCTCATTTGCCGAGTCCTTAATCACTTCAGCCACGCCACCTAACAATTCAGAATGTTGCTCGGTTTGTTCGAGCATGCGGCCAACTTCAGTGGTGGCACGTCGTAACGATAACACCCAGACGGAACCACCATGCGCTTTGCGATTAGCCACCGCGTCAGCATGAATGGACACTAATAAGTCGGCTTGTTTATTGCGAGCCACATCCGGTCTTTTACTCGGGTAAATATAGTAGTCGGAGGTGCGTGTCATCACCGCTTTAAAACCGGGTTCTTTATTGATCAACGCCATCAGTCGTTCAGAAATTGCCAGCGTGACATGCTTCTCATAGGTCCCTTTTGGCCCCACAGCGCCGGGATCATGACCACCATGCCCAGCATCAATTGCAATCACCACTTCCCGGCCACCAGCACGTTGCGCTCTTGGCGCCGCAACACTGGCTTGTTCTGCTTGAGGATCTGCTAAATCTAGCACTAGGCGGTGGCCATATTGGTCCAAAGGTGGCAAGCTAAATGCTTTTTCACGAGCCGCGCGGTTCAGTTCGACCACTAACAAAATACCACGACCCGATGCCAATCGCTGTACACGAATATCTTTGATTAAATCCGACTGACCAGACATTTTCCCCAACGAAGGCCTATCAATATTGGTGATTTCTAGCTGCACGGTATTTCGCTGCTGACTAAGCAAACGGAATTGGGCTTTGCCGGATAAATCAAACACAACCCTCGTACTGTCGGGCGATGGCCAAATCCGTACACTGTCGATTTGCTCGGCCGCAAACAGCGACGTACTGAGCAGCAACCAACACAATGTGAGCAAAAGCGTCCGTAGTCTGCTCATGGATTGACCAACCCGAGCATCTGTTGACCCAGGGGCGTCTGCGCCTTCAGTTGGATGGTTCGTTCGGTATTGGAAGTAATGAGCAGTTCAATCACTAAATCAGCGACCGGCAGCAACGGCTCGCCGCGCTCTGGCCATTCAATCAAACAAAGGGTATTGGCGCTAAAATAGTCACGGATCCCCATAAACTCAAGCTCTTCCGAGTCCAGCAACCGATACAAATCAAAATGATAAACCATCAGCGTAGGCAACTGATAAGGCTCCACCAAAGTGTAAGTCGGGCTTTTAACATTCCCCTCGTAACCCAGAGCATGTAGCAGACAACGACTAAATGTTGTTTTGCCAGCACCTAAGCCACCATGCAAATAGATGACGCCACCTTGCTGGCAGGCCGGGGCCAATTGGCTGGCGAAAAGTTGGGTGTCGGTTTCGTTGCACAGGAGTCGTTGGTAATCAGTAACGAGCATGCCTTTCCTCAATCAGAATTCAAACGACCAAAACTCAGATCGCTCTGGTTGGGCCAATGTGTTCTATGCTACCAAATTCATCCTGTCAGAACCACAGGCAATGCCGATTGATTTTGACGAGTGCCAGAAAGCACGATGCCTGTGCTACCATATCGCGGTTGCTTCACCACTTAATTTTTAATCACTGACCACAGTCCAATGACAGATGAATTTAGATGAAATGCTCTGCTGATCTCTCTGCAATGTCCGAATTAGCCATCCAGATTAAACAATGGGCGTTGGCGCTTGGCTTTTCTGAAGTAGGCATTGCCGACACCGACTTAACTCTGGAAGAAAGCCGATTGCAGCAGTGGCTGGACCAAGGCATGCACGGTGAAATGCAATATATGGCACAGCACGGCATGATGCGCGCAAGGCCAGCGGAACTTCTGCCTGGCACACTACGGGTTATTTCCGTGCGATTAGACTATTTACCCAAAGCCGCTGGCTTTGCTACAAATCTCGCCGATCCGACTCAGGCATATATCAGCCGCTACGCGTTAGGGCGTGATTATCATAAAATTATCCGGCAAAAACTCAAACAACTGGCCGACAAAATCAGTATCGTCCAAGGTGAATTTGGTTTTCGGCCTTTTGTTGACTCAGCGCCGGTATTGGAACGGCCGCTTGCGGCCAAAGCAGGTCTTGGCTGGGTTGGCAAACATAGTTTATTGCTCAATCCAACAGCGGGTTCGTGGTTTTTTTTGGGTGAACTGTTGGTCGACTTACCTTTGCCGGTAGATCAGCCACTACAACAAGACTGTGGCAACTGTGTTGCCTGCATCACCATGTGCCCAACCGGTGCGATTGTCGCACCCTATGTGGTCGATGCCAGACGTTGTATTAGCTATCTGACGATTGAACTCAAAGCAGCTATTCCAGAAGAGTTACGGCCGCTGATCGGCAACCGGATTTATGGCTGTGATGATTGCCAGTTGGTATGCCCAGTCAATCGCCATGCGCCACTTAGCGATGAACCCGATTTCCAACGTCGATTGCAATGGCAAGATCAGAGTTTACTTGCGCTGTTGTTATGGGATGAAACTACGTTTCTTAAGCGAACCGAAGGCTCGGCGATTCGACGGATTGGTTTTAGTCGCTGGCAACGCAATCTGGCGGTGGCTGTTGGTAACGCGCCTTTTGATGAAAAAAATATTGAAGCCTTACAAAGTATCCAGATGCACCCAGACAGCATGGTGCGCGAACACATTGAATGGGCGTTGACACAACAACAACAGAAGAAACAGCAGCTTGAACAACAAGTTGCGCGAGAAAACCGGCAACAGCAACGACTGATTCGAATTATTCAGCTCGGTTTGCCACGAGATGCCTGAACCGGGATCTGCAAATCAGCCGGCCGTTTTTTGGCGGTTAAACGCGTTTCGGCCAGCGCTAGAATCTGTTGTTTTTGCAAGGTATTAGCCTGATGCCAGCCAGTAATTTCAGCTAAGCTTCGGCCGCAGCCTAAACAAATATCATCCTGATCCAAACAGCAGTTGCGCTTACAAGGTGATTGTTCCATCAAGAGTTACCTTCCGCAGTCGTTCGTGTCGAGGCTTGTCGAATAAACGCAACAAAATCGTCGGCGCGCAATGGTTTACTAAAATAATATCCCTGAATAAAATCGCAACCAAGTTCAATTAACACGTCAAGCTGCGCCTTCGTTTCTACACCTTCAGCCACCACTTGCACATCAAGGACTTTAGCCATATTAATCAGGACGGCCACCAACGATCGCGCTTTGTCTTCGTTCGCAACATCGACAATAAAACTTTTATCAATCTTGATAAAATTAACCGGATAGCGGCTTAAATAGTTCAGCGCCGAATAACCGGTGCCAAAATCGTCAATCGCCAACTGTAAACCTTGTTGGTGAAGTTTGATAATATTGTTTTGCTGCACTGAAATGCGATCCATAAATAATGATTCAGTGATTTCAAAAATAAGCTGATCACATTCAACACCCGCATCGCTAATCATTTGCAGCCATTCATCAGCAACGTGATGGACGTTAAACTCTTGGCTACTGCGGTTGACTGACATTTGCAACGGGACCCCCAAAGCACTAAAACGTTTGGTATCAACCAATGCTTGTTGCAAAATCCAGTGACCTAAAGCGCGGATCGCACCGGTGCGCTCAGCCACACTGATAAAATCAAGCGGTGAGATCAAACCACGCTCGGGGTGCTGCCAACGAACCAGCGCTTCGCATTTGGTAAACGCGCCGCTGCCAATATCGTAAATAGGCTGATAGACGAGGAAAAACTGCTGCAACTGCACACCTTTGAGAATCTCATTGTGCAGATGAACAAAACGATCCGCCTCTTTTTGCATTGCCGCGTCGTAAAAGTGATAAGTGTTGCGTCCAATTTGTTTCGCTGCGTACATAGCGCGATCGGCATGTTTGAGCAAGTCACTATGATTCATGCCATCGTGGGGATACATGGCGATACCAATACTGGCACTGATCGCCAGTAGTTTGTCGCCGACTTGAACTGGTTTCGCTAGCTCTTGTACTAATTTCTGCGCCAACAACTCGGTCATTTCAGGCGCACTACCTAATGCCGAAGCCACGACAAATTCATCACCACCAAGTCGTGCCAGTAAATCATGTTCACCGACAAGTAATTTCAGCCGCTCCGCCACCGCGCGCAATAATTTGTCCCCAACAAGATGACCTAGACTTTCATTGACTTGTTTAAATTCATCCAAATCGATACACATCAAACTAAGGCAACTTTGTGATCCTTGCGCCTGTTTTAATGCTCTTGAGAGATTTTCGGTGAATACTGCTCGGTTGGGTAGCCCGGTTAACGGATCATAGGTCGCCTGAAAAGCAATGGTATGTAACGCTTGCTCGCGCTCGCCCGCCATCCGCAACAATAAGAACAACGCCGAGCACAATAAAATAATCACCACAGCCACCACAAACGCCATCCATTGCAGCGGGCCTATTAACAACGGCTGCTTCTGTTTTGGCGCCGCTTGTAATTGCCAGCGTCCAACCGGCAATTGAATATCGGCCATCACCCGTGGCGCTTGCAATAATTCGGCATCGCCCCAGAACAGTTCGTCCGGCTGATCATTACCATCCTTGCCCGACAACCCTACCCAATAGGTTTGCTGTAAGCTTGATAAATTAGCCCTTTTTAGCAACGATTCTAGTGGGATGATGGCGGCGATGACGCCCCAATGAGCAAGATCACGGGTCTGAACCGGCACTCTGACCACCAAGCCTGAACCGCCTTGTAATAAATTTACCGGACCTGCGACTACGGGCAGCCCAAGACGGATAGTTTTTTCGATGGCTGCCAACTGCTGCGGAATATTGCGATAATCAACTCCGATCACGCTCTCATTGCCTTTGAGCGGATACACGTAGCGGATGACCAAATCGGGTGCGATTGCCACATGTCGAAAATAAGGATAGTTGTGCAGCAACAATGCGACACGCTCATCTAATGTGGATAAGTCAGTATCAGGTTGCAGGACAAGTTCGCTGCGAATGGAGTCTAGTGCCACCACCCCACTGTTCACCATCCCTTCAAGGGCTGACGCGTAATTGGTCAACGTTTGTAGTAATTGATACCGTTGCGACTCGATATATTTTGAGCGTTCTTGGGCGAGCATTGCCACTGCCAAAGTTGACAACAGCAACAACACTATCAAGCTCACAGCAGTGGGATATCTAATGAAGAGGTTACCAAAATAAGGTACAGGGCTACTTTGCGTGACTAAACGCGGAGTTGGATTCAAACTTGGTCAATCCATCGTTGGAGCATGCCTGAACTCTATCAGGCAAACCTCTGCCGCGCTAGTTGTGGTCATGCAGATCATTGATTAGTTTGCTGCCGGCCGCGTTTTCGACACCCAAGCCCAGACATATTCGGCAATCACCGGCTCCACACCAAGCTGATCGTTGATTTGAACTTTAATCCCAATTTCACCTTTCTCTTGGCTACGAATTTGTTCAATTTGCTCATCGCTCAGTGATGCCACCGCAGTCAACTTACCGGTGGCACGCTTAACATAATTCAGCTGCATTGATTTTAACAGCGGTAGCCGGTCGTCTGGCACATGCATGCCTACCAAAAAACCACTGGCGGATTCGCCAAGCAAAGCCATGGCTGCCGCATGTACCGAACCGATATGATTTTGTACTTTTCGAAAGTTGTTTTGGACAAGTACTGCTTGGTGAAAATTTAGTTGGCGGATACAAATGCCGGCAGTACCTGCAAATTTTACGGCACGGCCAAACAACTGCGATAACAACCAACTTTGCAAAAAAGCGGGTGACTGATGAATTTTTCCGACAAGGCGGCCAAGTCTATTATTCGCTTGCATACTGGTCTTACCTGCTTAAAGAAAGCAGGTAAATTAACAGTTTTTGCCACCGGCGACAATGCACAACGCAAAATTCGTCAAATGAAAACGGTCAGCTGAGCGACAAATATGGGATAAATATGGGATAAATTGGGTTTGCTAAACACTGGTAGTGTTGAAGAATTTACAGCTGGAGCGGGCAACGAGACTCGAACTCGTGACCTCGACCTTGGCAAGGTAGCGCTCTACCAACTGAGCTATGCCCGCATCACGAGGATTTTATTATGCTGTTGACGATTGGAGCGGGCAACGAGACTCGAACTCGTGACCTCGACCTTGGCAAGGTAGCGCTCTACCAAC
>JBBKWN010000014.1:0-3134 GCA_037968955.1 Rheinheimera sp.
TTAGTGGTGCTGGTTTGGGTATTTCCATCACCACCAAAATTCTGGAATTGCATGGCGCAGAGTTGTCATTCGCGCAGGCGGCTGGCGCAATCGTGACGACTGTGGTTTTTGCGGCACCACCCGCGGGCGCCCGGGACAAAGCTTAGTCTGTACATTGCCGAAATTGCGGTGCACTTTGCCATCGTACTTTTCGACCGAACTCTTTGGCCGCGCTTTGCTACTGCTGAATTTCTATTTTAGGATCACAGTTGATGCGAAGCTCTTCTTCACCCAGCTTTTTGTCAAGACCGCCGATCCAAACATCCAGTTCAATGGTGTTTTCATCAATGGCGATCCCCGTCAATTTTTGGTCGATAGCAAAGGTGACCTGGTGTTCTTCCCAGTTCATGATCGACATTCGTTGTCCCTTCGTTGAGCCACCGTCAACGTAATGAGAGCGGGCATTGAGCCAGCGAAATTTAGCGCTCAGACCATGCAGCGGATGCAGGTGCATGGTAATGGGGCAGGCTTTGTAATTGCCTTGCTGATGAAAATCTTTGGCCGTTAACACCGTTTTTTCGCAGGGATTCCCTTCCGGATCAACATACCTAAAACAATACTCCTGGCAACCCTCTGGGCCTTCAGCGCGTTTCCAGTCGGGCGAAAGACCGCTTTTGAAATGTTGTAATTCAAGGTGAATATGGACGTTTTTCATGGTTATTTCCTTGTTTGAAAGTGCCGTTTTTGAGGTGTTCTAACAAATCTTGTAGATGCGGATGATGTATCCCCTGAAGCGCAAGATCCCTAATGACATCCTCAGCGTCATTCACTCGGCGATTGCGGATATGCTGATAAGCACGGGCAAGCAGAGTTTTGATTGAATGGCCTTGCGGGATTGGTGCCGTCTCGGGTAAAACCCCCGGACAAGCCATTTGCAAGCAGCTGAATTCCCATTCCGCGAATAACTTAGGGCTGGACTCCAGATGAAATTGTGTGAGCGGTGGGGTGATGGTGCTGTCAATGATTGTATGGTGTTTGCGCCGAGCCATCAGCATGGCGGTATAAAGGCGTTGTTGGCTTGGCACATGTTGCAGCTTGGGGTAGGTGCGTTGTGTTAATTCACTCGCGATATCGGCAAAGTCATCTTGGGGGGAAGTAAACAGCAGCACATAATCGAAATAGTGCGCCAGCAATGTAGCCACTTTAATGTTCCAAGATTCATTGTCCAGATCGCGCGCTGACAGAGCTTTTGCAATTGGCATCGCATGGGTGAACGCTTGGGCCAAGGCCGCCGCATCGCCACTGAATAGCTGATAGTTGATGAGCACGTTGTAGGCTGACAGTAACTCGAACTGATAGCCAAAGTTTTCTGGTGCAACAGTGGCATAGGATAAGGTTAACGCAACTGCGTCGGCGGCGAGACTATTGGCGGCTGCGATATTTAGCAGGTTAAATTCAACGTCCGATTGCCATAACATCGTGCTTCGTAAAGTACGTTTAGCCTCGTCGTTATTTGGTTCAAGTTCTAATATTTGCCGTTCAATGTCTAGGCTGCCAAGAAAGTGTTCACGCGCCAGCGGGTAATCTTCGAGTTTTAGTGCCAGCGCCCCTAAATTGTGGCGCGCAGAGCTTACTTCTATTTTCCACTCTTTGTTGTCGGGCGCCAGCGCCAATAACCAAGTGGCAGCGTCGAGGTACTTTTGCCAGAGCAGTAACACTTTTTCATGGTCGCCCTGTTGATAGGCAATCAGCCCCAGCCAATAATACAGATTGCCGCGCAGCAGCTGCACAGTGTCTGGTTTGGTTTCATGATCATTATCGGCATCGAGTAATGCTAAGGCTTGCACCAATAGCGCCTGTCCATTGTCGTAGTCGCCGCGACTGATGCTGATTTCCGCCAGTAACTTTAGTGAATTCGCCTCACTTACCTTATTGGGCGCGTCCAAGCCGGCATAATATTCCAAAGTTTTTTGACCGACGCCTTCAAGGATTTCTAGTTTGCCAATTGGCTCTAATTGTGTACGAAGGTCTCCTAGCATAAAACTCAGTAATTCTTCGGCTTTGTAGCGTAACAAGTTGGCCTGATGACTTTTACGCTGGGCTATTTGGGTTTGGTTGTTGGCATACAGTGCTAAGCCCGTCGCGCTGACACTGAGCATAACCAAAGCCGCAACCGCTGCCATTTTATAACCCCGCGCCCGAGTTTGGCGCTGGTTGGACAGGCGAACGAACGTCTGCTCCACATCGCTTAAATGCAGATGCGGTAGCTGCGCAATCCACATGGCTTCTTTAACTTTCTTGCCTGCAGGCAACAGCATGTCTGTCGGCCGCCCCTCTGTCAGCCATCTTTCGCAATCAGCGGCTAGTTGAGTGCGTGTTAGCAATGCCTCGTGGTTGCGCTGTGCCCAATCCGTGACGCGTTGCCAATGTTTGAGCAGCGATTCGTGCGCGACACTGACGCAGCGGTCTTGACTCAGGGCGCTGTCCGCAGCAGCCATCACAAACAACCTAGCGTCAACAAAAGTCAGGATAAACAAGCGCTCTTGCGGGTCTGGAAATTGTGATAACGGTACTTTTTGTACAGCAAGCAGCACCTGTGAGCGGCGGTTGATGGTCACCAGTTTATGCATAACGCTGTCCCAGCACGCTTGGGTCTGAGTCGACAACGACAAAAAGGTGCTCTCGGCCTGCCGAGCAATGGCACCTTCGAGCCCGCCAAGGCTCTGGTAAGCGCTAAACAGTAAGCGATTGTCCCGCGAGCGGCATTGATACAGCAGCTCCAAGGTAAATTCCAGCAGTGGCAAGACATCGCTATGACCCACCGCGGCTTGCAGTAAAACTTCATCGAGCATTTGGCCAGTGCCCGGATCTTCTTCAAAGCTCACCCCGGCCGCCAGTGCCGGTAGGCGGATCATTCTGGCAATATCGGCGACCCCAGGAGGGGGTAAATCATATTGATGGCCATCTTCTTTTAGCGCCGCAAAACCTTCTACTTCCATGCAATTGGCATAAAAATCGTTGCGTAGGGAAAGAATTAAGATAAGTTCTTGGTATTTTAGAAGTTCTTTCAGTACGGCGGTTAAACGCGCCATGTCGGGTCGCGGCAGACCGTCTTCTTGCAGCCGCGCCATGGCCTTCACGGTCGAGTCCTGCCC
>JBBKWN010000015.1:0-21244 GCA_037968955.1 Rheinheimera sp.
ATGGCAGTTAACGCGTCACGTAAATCGGAAGCCGCTGCAACCCTTAGTTTTAGGCTGCTATCTGCGGAATCGGCCACCGCCGACGGCAGTGAACCCAGCAGCATGGTTGCTGCAAGTAAAACCGTCGCCATTGTTGGTCGCGCCATTGCCATTGCCATTGCCATTGCCATCGCTGACGTCTGTGCTGTTGTCAGGCGCCGCCACGCTGCAGCGCTTGCTCGCAGACCGGCAATAGGGTGTTTTACAAAGTACGCCTTAAAGCATGTCTTAAAGCATGCCTTGAAGTACGTCTTCAAGCATGTCTTAAAGTAGATGGCAAAGTATTGCAGGCTCATCCGTTCCACCGTTGCTGTTGGGTGATGTCGGAAGTTTTGGCTTCAACCCAGTGCGCGCCTTCACTGTCATGTTGTTTTTTCCAAATCGGCGCCTGAGTTTTTAAATAATCCATAATAAATTCAGCCCCAGCAAACGCGCTGCCACGATGGCCGGCGGCCACCCCAACCAACACAATCTGTTGCTGCGGCTGTAACACGCCAACACGATGAATAATGTGGATAGCGTTTAAGTCAAAGCGTAGCTTTGCAGCTTGTGCTATTTGCAGCAAGGCCTGTTCGGTCATGCCAGGGTAATGTTCCAATTCCAATGCGTTCAGCGCCAGTTGTGGATGGTCGCGCACCAGCCCGACGAACAGCACCACTGCGCCGCAAAAAGGTGTGGCCGCGAGCTGTTGATAGCAGCTGTCTTGCGAAAAATCTGCCGTTTGCACCCGAATTTGGATGGGATGGGCGTTGCTTGGTTCGATAGTTGGTTTAATGCTTGGATCAGTGCTTGGATCAGTGCTTGGATCGATAGTTGGAACTGTGGTCAAACTACCCATATTAGCCTCCGGTGACCGGTGGAAAAAATGCGACTTCATCGCCACATTGCACTATGTGTTGCAGGCTACAAATTTGTTGATTAACCGCACAGAGTAGCTGGCCGTCAAACAATGCATTTTTGATAGCATCAGATTGCAGGCTAAGTTGATGTAGCACTTCAGTCACATTGCAGCTTGTGTCGGGTGTCCAAGGTAAGCTCAGGTTGGCGTAGCCAATTTTTTCTCTTAACGCGCCAAAAAATAGGATTTTGATCATGGTAGTTGCTCGCTTGGTGTCTGACGTGCGGCTAAAAACTGGCTGCGTTGCCAGTCTCCCGATTTACCACCGGTTTTTTGTTCTAATTGAATGTCACTGATGACCAGTGCCGGATCGACCGCTTTACACATGTCATGAATGGTCAGTGCGCTGACGGCTGCTGCGGTTAACGCTTCCATCTCAACACCGGTATTGCCTTGTACTTTGCAGCTTGCCGTAATGTTTAACCTGCCGGTGGCTTGTTCCATGCTGAACTGAATATCAACCTGCGTCAGCGCCAACGGATGACAGAGTGGGATTAAATCGCTGGTTTTTTTCGCTGCCATAATGCCGGCAATGCGGGCACAAGCTAAAGCATCGCCTTTTTTTAGCAGCGCAGCTTGTAGTAAGCCAATCACCTCTGGCGTGGTTTGCACCTTTGCTGATGCTATCGCCTCGCGACAGCTGCTGGCTTTGGCACTGATATCGACCATCTGCGCAGCGCCATGGTTGTTTAGATGGCTAAACTCTGAATTCTGGTGAGTGTTGGTATTATCAATGTGCGAAGTCATAAGGCGACCTTGTTGGTTTCGAGATTGCGGTTAGTACAGGGCGCAGCAAGGCTGCCAACCAAATGTGGCACAAAATTACAGGGGCCTTGCCTGGCGTCCAGTTGCGGTAAAATCAGCGCTTGCATCGCCAGCGTACATGCGTTGTTTGAGCCTGGCATCGCGATGATTAAGCGCTGGTTTGCCAGCCCAGCCTCGGCGCGCGACTGCAAACTGGCGCTGCCAATCTGTGCAAAAGACAGCTGGCGGAACAGTTCACCAAAGCCTGCGACACTCTGGTCAAACAACGGTTTAATGGCATCGAGGGTACAGTTATCGGGCGAAAAACCGGTGCCGCCGTTCAGTAAAATCACCTGACAAGCGTCGTCGCAGAGTAGCAATGACACCGCGGCACGGATTTGATAAAGATTGGCAGCGACGATCTGACGCTGATGCAGTTGGTGGCCGGCCTGCTGTAATAGCTGGCAAAGCACATCACCGCTGCTGTCCGTTGCTGTGGTATGCCGGTTAGAAATGGTCAGTACCGCCACTTGTAGTGGCTGAAAGTCGGTTAAAGTTTTGGCCATGCTCATGCTCCTAAAAGTGCTCCTGAAAATGCTCTTGAAATTTCTCCTAGAAATTTGGCTGGAATTTCTGCTGAAAATGCGTCCACTGCGGTGGCTTGCGCCGTTGTTGCTGCGCTTGGCGTTTGTGCTTGCTTGGTTGATGGCGCCTGCTCGGTTGATGGCGCCTGAGTTTGCAGTTGCTGTACCGCCTGCTGCCACTGCGCCGGCGTATTACTGTTAAATAGCGCCTCTGGCGAAGGGCAGTCGAGTTGAGTCACCGCCAAATGGGTTAAAAACCCCGCCACACTGAGTTGGCGTTTTGCTTGGCTTCGTTGCTGTAGCTGTTGTGCTAACCAATGTCGCACTGCGCTGTTATTTGGGATCAGCGCCGGCAGCGGCGAGCCTGCAAAGCAGCTGCAAGGATGTGTCAACAGCGGCATCAGTACCTCGGGATTTAATAACGGCGTATCAATGGCCAACACCAAACATTGGCTGGCTGTTGCGTGGAGCAGCGCGGCTTGGATCCCGGCCAGTGGCCCGGCTTCGGGGTAAACGTCCTCAATAAACCCTGGCTGGTTGCGGCTGACTAATATTTGTTCACAGCCAACGGCTATTGCCAAGGCGACAGTGCGTTGTAACTGCGTTTCGCCTGCGATCTGTAACATAGCTTTATCCTGGCCCATGCGGCTTGAGCGACCACCGGCCAAGATAATTGCCGTCAGGCGTGGCGCAGGCGCATCAGCAGCCGCTTGTTGCTGTAACGGTTGATTGACTCGCTGTGTTGCTGTTGGAATTGCTGTGTGTATGACTGTTTGACTTGTTGTTTGCATGTTAGGACCACCTGTTTAACCACCAATCATTGCCAGTTGGCGGGTGGCACCGGTTTGTTGCTCGCCCAGCTGATGACTGACCCCCTTAAATTGCAAGCTGTGCTGTAAAAACTGCTGCACTAATTCGGGCTGATCGTGCTGCAACAAATGGCGCAAGCTGCGGTGTTGTTCGGTAAAAAGGCACAGGTACAACTGGCCGGTGCTGGACACCCGCAGTCGATTGCAATCGGCGCAAAAATCTTTGCTGTACGGCATGATAAGGCCAATGCCGCCTTGATGGCTGGGATGGAAAAATTCGCGTGCTGGGCCGGCATGCTGATCTTTAACACCCAGCAACCAACCTGCGGCCAGCAGCTGTTGCTGGATACTGTCGCCGGAAACATGCTGCCGGGAGAAATAGCTGTGGTTATCACCGGTTTGCATCAGTTCGATAAAACGTAACGTCACTGGTCGCTGCTGCACATATGCCATAAAGTCGGTTAATTCACCGGCATTATGCTGGCGTAATAACACGGTATTGAGTTTCAGTTTTTTGATGCCAAGTTTGCAGGCGAGGTCAATGCCTTCGAGGATCTCCGGCAGTTTGTCCTGACCTGTCACCAGCGCAAAGGTGGCCGCGTCTAGGCTGTCGACACTGACATTTAAGGCATCCAAACCTGCATCCAGCCAGCTTTGAATATCGCGTTTTAACCGATAGCCGTTGGTGGTCATGGCCACTTGTTCAATGCCGGGGGTCGTTTTGCAGATGGCAATAATGTCGCTGAGATCGCGGCGCAAGCTGGGCTCGCCGCCAGTAAGCCGAATTTTACGGGTGCCACAGGCGGCAAAAGCACGCACCAAATGTTTGATTTCGGTTAATGTCAGCTCTTGACTACGACTGTCACATTGGTTGCCATCGGGCAGGCAGTAGCTGCAACGAAAGTTGCAACTTTCCGTCAACGACAGCCGTAAATAGCTGAAGCGCCGGTTAAATTGATCTTGAAGCATCACAACACACCTTTCCAAGTAGGGAGGTCTGACTGTTTCCGATCAGGCCCGGTGGCGGAATTACCACGGCAGCTGTCAGCGGATTCCCTGTGGGCAATCTCATATCCAATGGTGTTGGACTTAGCTTACAGCGCTCGGCGTTAGGGTTATGTTAGCGCGAGGTGCTGGCAAATGTTATGACCTGGAAGGGGCGGTGGTGTGGCGCAGATGGCATACTCACTTAGGGGTAGTGTTAGCGCGGTAAACAAAAGCGCGGTAAAACAAAAGCGCGGAAAAACAAGCGCGGTAAAAAATGTGCAGGTTCTTTGCCGGTTGATGCTGGGCCGTGGCGGTTGTTTGGTTGTTAGTCCAAAAAGAGTGTCGTGGGCGCTTGTGACTTGTGACTTGTGACTTGTGACTTGTGACTTGTGGCTTGTGGCTTGTGGCTTGTGGCTTGTGGCTTGTGCCATGCGCTGCGCCAAAATAGCAGCGCCAGCTTGCCACAAGGGCAAAGCTGGCGTGTGCAATAGCGCGTCAGCCAGTTATTGGCAAGAGCCGCAACATTGACCTTTTTTCGCGGCGGGCTCGACAAACAAAATTTCGTTTTCAAGCAGAATATGTTCCATTAAGTCTTCTTTTAGCTCTTTCAGCCCCAAGTAAAGTGCGGTCCAAGTGTTGCAGGCGCCAGCCGGCAATTGCAGATCATGAGCGAGGCTGAGCATGGTCGCCAGCGCATCGCCATGTTGAAGATGTTCTTCCTGCATCACCGAAATAGGACCGGCCGGAAAAAAGCCGTTGCATAACATCGGAAATAAAATTTGCTCTTCCTTGTGCATATGGCTTTCCAGCTCTTGCGCCATAGGTTCAAGGTGCGCCGCAAGTCCGGTTGGACATTGTGGATGATCACCATGCACATGCTCAACCCGACGGGCGAGCCTGATTAATTCTGGTAATTGTTGGCGGTGTTTGGCATGAAAGCGCTCCAGAATAAAATAGGCCAGCTCTTCGGTTTTTGCCTGACGCCAGTCACGGTGTGGCGTGCTATTTGTTTGCGCTAAGCTGCTCAATTCGGCGTCAATCTGGCTGGCATCTAGTTCGCGTTTTGCCGCAGCTGCCGCCAGTAACTCTTGACCACCACAGCAAAAATCCAGTTTGTATTTGTGAAATATCGCAGTGGCACCTGGGATTTGACTGGCCAGTTGGCCTAAAGGCTGATGTAAATAAGACATAAGATACTCCGGTTGATGACTTAACAAGCTCGGCGACAGTAACGCTGCGGCCGGTGGCAGTTGGTGTGATATATACACCGGTATTCCAAGAATCAGGCCAAAACTACCTCTTTTGATTTATATAGATTTTTTATCAGCGATGGTAAATTTAACCCTAAGTTTGCCGGGTATTATTCACCCTGAAGGGTAAAATTAACCATGCTAGAAGAAACGTTAGTCGCTGATCTCGTCACCCATTTACCGGCTGCCGTGCGCTGGCAGCGGCTGGTGAATACCATGCGTACCCACTTTGGTTGTAGTGCGGTGGCGCTATTGCAGCTGCAGCAAGGGCAGCTGCAACATGGACTGCTGCAACAAGTGCAGCTCAAGCCACTGGCGGTCTGCGGTTTAGCCGCCGAAACCTTAGGTCGGCGCTTTATGGTGAGCGATCATCCAAGGCTAGCCGCCATCCTGCAAAGCCGACAACCGGTCCATTTTGCGCCGGATTGCCCATTGGCTGACCCTTATGACGGGCTGGTCGAAGTGCAACAGGGACAACCGCTGCTGGTGCACGACTGCATGGGCATCGCGCTCTACTTAGATGGGCAATGTTGGGGTTTATTAACGCTGGATGCCTTACAAGCCGGTACCTTTAGCCGTTTGACGGTGCTGGAGCTACAACGTTTTAGCTTGCTGGTGGAAGCGACGTTACGGGTCTGTCAGTTAGAAGCAGAGCTGCGCAGTGTTCGATTTTCCAGAGCCAATGCCGTGCTCGATAGTGGTATGCACAGTTCGCCTGCTGACGAAATTATTGGTCAAAATCCGCAGCTGTTAAAATTGCTGGCCGAAGTGAAAGTGGTCGCAAGTTCCGATTTACCGGTATTGCTACTGGGCGAAACCGGTGTTGGCAAAGAATTATTTGCCCGCTATCTGCATCAGCAGTCGAACCGTAGCAGCAAACCCTTGATTTACATTAACTGCGCAGCGTTACCCGAGTCGTTGGCGGAAAGTGAATTGTTTGGTCATGTCAAAGGCGCGTTCACCGGCGCGCAGCAAGAGCGCAGCGGCCGCTTTGAAGCCGCCGATGGCGGGACGTTATTTTTAGACGAAGTGGGTGAGCTGCCACTCTTGGTGCAAGCGAAGTTACTGCGGGTGCTGCAAAACGGCGAAATTCAGCGCCTTGGCTCTGATAAAAGCCGCCGGGTGGATGTGCGGCTGGTGGCAGCCACCAACCGTGACTTGGCGCAGCAGGTGGCATCGGGTGCATTTCGCGCCGATTTATATCATCGCTTGTCAGTGTATCCGGTGCTGATCCCGCCACTGCGCCAACGCAGCAGTGATCTTGCGATGCTGGCCGGGCATTTTTTGGAACAAAACCGCAGCCGGCTTGGCCTGCGCTCGATTCGATTATCCGAAGCTGCGCAGTGGCAGCTGCAACACTACCATTGGCCCGGCAATATCCGCGAGTTGGAGCATGTGCTCAGTCGCGCGGCAATTAAAGCGCTCAGTGAAGGCTTTAATCGCAGCGATATTTTAACCATCGAACCGCGTTGGTTAGACATTTCGTCCTCATCACCGTCAGCTTTAATAGAGACTTCGTCTGCAAATTCAGCTCAGACCGTCAAACACATCAACTCCATCGGTGTGGCGACGGCCGCGCCGATGCCACCGCTACCGCTAAAACAAGCGCTATTACAGTTTCAGCGCCAGCAGATTGAAGCGGCCTATCAGCACAGTGGCGGCAGCTGGTCAGAGGCCGCCCGGTTATTAGATATTGATAGCAGTAACTTACATAAGCTGGCGCAAAAATTAGGTGTGAAAACAGTTCGCAGAGGTTTGGCATGACGCGTTTATTGCGCTTATTGTGCTATCGAGCACTGGCAATGCTGAGTTTAGCACTAGCGCTGGTTGGCGTGGTGCTGCCTGGTTTGCCAACGGTGCCTTTTGTGTTGTTAGCGGCTTTTGCGGCAGCACGTGGCTGGCCCAGACTGGAGCATTATTTGTTAGGCCATCCAACATTTGGCAGGTTCATCCAACAGTGGCGGGCAGCGGGTGTCGTGCCACGGACGGCCAAATATGCGGCCAGTGGCATGATGCTGGCCAGTCTGTGTGTCCTGTGGCTGTCGCTATTGCCGCTGCTATTTAAAGCAGCTGTCACCCTACTGCTGTTGCTGGTGGCTATTTGGTTATGGCGCCGGCCTGAAATTTCATCCTCATTTCATCAATAAAGGAATCCTCATGACCTCAGCGGTGGTGGCACCAAAATTACCCAAGCTCGACACCCTGCAAAGTGCCATGCGCTACAGCCGGCAAATTATGCTGCCGTCGTTTGAGCTGGCGGGCCAAGAAAAATTATTGGCGGCAAAAGTGCTGGTGATTGGGGTCGGTGGACTTGGGTGTGCGGCGCTGCCTTATTTAGTCAGCTCAGGGGTTGGTCAGCTGACCTTGGTCGATGGTGATGTGATTGACCGCAGCAACTTGCAGCGGCAAATATTGTTTCGCGAACAGGATATCGGCAAACCGAAAGCGTTGGTCGCGGCCGAAGCACTGCAACAGCTCAATAGCGATGTCAGCATTCGCAGTCACTGTAGTTTTGCCGATGATGAACTGCTACCACAGCTGGTGGCGGCTCATGATCTGGTGCTCGATTGTTGTGACAATCTGACAACACGCTTGCTGATCAATCAGCATTGTTATCAGCAACAGGTGCCGCTGGTGTCCGGTGCTGCGATCCGGATGGAAGGGCAGCTGGCCAGTTTTGCCATGGACCGGCAATCTGCCTGTTACCAGTGTTTGAGCTTGGCGTTTGGTGAGCAGCAACTAAGTTGCCTCGAGGCGGGTATTTTATCGCCAGTGGTCGGGGTGATTGGCACCATGCAAGCACTTGAAGCCATCAAGGTTTTAACTGGTTGTGGCACGCCATTGTTCGGCCAGCTGCTGTTACTCGATGGCAAATACAGCGAATGGCGCTCTTTTAACTTATTGCCTCAACCGTCATGCCCTTGTTGTGGTAATAGCTCTTGCTGAATATGTTGCAAGACTTGGTACGCCTGTTGTAAGTCGCAGTCGAGATGGTCCTGCTTTTTATAGCCAAAGCGGGTTAATTCTAAATGCCAGGTTGGGACCACTTGTTGTTGCGCTAAGGTTTGGCGGACACAGTTAAGCGGACAGCCATCAATCGCCAGAATATTCCGTCCCGACTTTGCCACCCGCACCAGTTGTTTCACCCGGCCGCCGACACCGGCAATACACGACATTTCAGCCAACCCTTGGCGGTCCAGTACCACCGCCACATCATTGGCTAGTTGCGCCACGTTTGAGCAACCGGAGCAAGCGTACACCAGTGGCGTGTTAGATTTTTTGGTGCTAAACGGCGGGTAGCGGGTGTTGGGTCTGTCTGAGTAATCGGCCATCCTGATCTCCTACAAGCCATGTAAAAATGATATGACCTAGTTTAAACCTGCGGCATGGCGATAACTTGATGTACATCAACTTCCAAGCGCAGTTACCCCCTCAGAGGTAGCTGCGCTATGTTTTTGCTATTTTTGCGATATGTTGCGCTCTCTTGCGGTGTGCGCTGCGACTGAGCAATTCATCACACGAATTTCAGGTGCAAATAGCCTGATTGTTTCAGCAACAGGCTCGGTGGTTTAACCCGGTCTACCATCGGCTCTATCTGACGTTAAAATCCGTGCATAACAGGAGCAAAACAGGCCATAGGCCAAGACCCAGAAGATCACGGCCAGCGCGAGCAAGGGTCTACTCATTTGTGGCAACAACGGTAATAGCAGACTTCGACAAATCCCAGCGCCAATCACCAACACAAAGGCCGGGATCATCAGCGGTGATACTTGGAGCGGGCGTCCGGTATGTCCTAGTGACACCCGTGCCATCATCGCTAAGATCATCGACCCCATCGCGCCTGCGGTAAGGGCATGCATCGCTGTGCTTTTGAGGATTTGAAAACTAAGCAGGTTGTTGCCGTCGTCGACACTGGCACCGGCACCGGCACCAAAATAGTGCAGCGCAAATAAACCAAGACCAAGCGGAATAAACCAGTACGCCAAGTGCAACGACCACAGCAGCGGCACCCGAAAGGTGATCCAGATTTTCCAGCGTAAGCAACGAATCGCAATCAACACGGCGGCAACCAGATAAAAACTGGCAATAACCTGCGGCGGCAGCACATTTTCGAGTTTTAAAAACTGTTGTAAAAACACCAGCCATAACGCGCCCAAGGCCAATTTGTCCAGCCAGACAATGGGTTCAACTTTTTTGGTTTGGGTGCCGTTGGCGGTAAACATCGGCAGCACCCGACCGCCAACCACCGTCATCAGGAGCGTAATGAGGAGCACCGCATTGTAGAGGCCGTGTTGTTGCAGCGCATAGTCTTGCAAATATAAACCGGCCCAGCTCAGGCCATTACAAAGGGTCAGTAACAGCAGCACCGGTACAAAAAACAAGTTACGCCATTGTTTGACCGCCAGAATAGGTTTTGCCAATAGCAGCGCCGCCAGGGGTAAAAACAGTAAATCGACGGCAGCAACCAACCACAGCGGTAACGCAGCACCGCTAAGCAGCAACAACCGAGCGCCTAACCAACAGCTGACCAGCCACAACAGTGGTTTGCCATGTGGCGCTCGCAAGCCAGTCCAGTTTTGCATGGCGGTCAGCAAAAAGCCGATCACAATGGCACAAGCAAAACCAAAAATCATTTCGTGGCTATGCCAGAACAAGATATTCCCAACCGGTTTAAAATCAATATAGCCAAAAAGAGCGAGCCCCCAGAGCAGCATCGCGAGCGCACTAAACGCGCCGCCCAGGAGGAACAAGGGGCGAAATGCCAGTCTCAACAAAGGGGGCGTTTTCATCTCGGTGGTTAAGTCAGTGATTTGCATTGCGGCTTCCAGTGATTGCGGATGATTCGAAAGTATCATCGTCCAATAAAAAATTCTGCGTCCGCGCCAGCGCTAATTCCCGTTGATACAACTGCCGTTGGTTGGCAAAAAACATCAGGATCATACAAAGCGCTAGCACACCGTACAGCAACATAAAACAGGCGGTGTGAATGCCAAGCAAATCTTGTGACAGTCCAAACAACAATGGCAGGGTACAACCGCCAAGCGCACCAATAGCCGCAACCATACCACCGGCAGCGCCCATTTGTTCTGGGTAATAATCATAAATTGTCCGAAACACGCTAGCGCGGCCAAGGCCTTGGGCAATACCAATGATGAACATTAAGGCCGTAAACAGCCAAAGGTTGATGTTGATTTCTAATACCACTTCTTTATCAATACCGTGGATCACTAAACTGGTGGGTGGGTAGCTTAAAATAAATAAACAAATGAGACAGATCCAAAACACACTCCAATTGACTGCCCGACCCCCATAACGATCGGCTAGCCAGCCGCCAAGCGCTCTAACCATGCTCGAGGTCGTGACAAAAAATAAGGTAAAGGTCATCGCATTGGCGGCGCTTAACTGATAAGCCTGCATGTAATACCGCGGCAGCCACAGCAGCAGCGCCAAAAAGCTCCCAAAAACAAAATAGTAATAAAGTGAGAACCGCCAAAGCCTTGCATCACAAAGCAGGGCACGACTACGGCTTAAATAACGTGCACTTGTTGTCGCCTTTTGTGCCATCACTTTGGCAGACACAGGCTGTTTGGGTGGCATCGCCGGCGCAAAAATCATAAATGCCAACACGGTGACCGCGGTGAGTAACGCGTACACCACGCCAATGCTGAGCGGGATAGCGAGTGCGTTAAGTTGCGGCACTAAAAATAAACTTACTGCTGCACCGGCGTTACCCACACCAAACAGGCCCATCACGGTGCCTTGTGCGGCGGGTGGATAAAATGCACTGACATAATGAATGCCTAAGGTAAATGCCACACCGGAAATCCCAAGCCATAACCCCAGTAAAATGAGCTCGGTCAGGCTTTGGGCTTCAGGCAGTAATAACAGGGGTGGGATCAGCAACAGCATGAGCCAAATCCATAAGGTGCGCGGGCTGATTGTTTCCGCCCACACTCCGGCAGGAAAACGTAATAAAGCGCCAGTCAGCACCGGCGCCGATACAAACAAGCCATAGTCGGTGGCGCTAAAAGCCAGTTGTTCAGCGAGTTCCAAGCCGATGGCGGCATAAAGACACCAAATTGCAAAACACCAACCAAATGTCAACGTGGCACAAATCAGCGCCCGTCGGGCTTGCGGCAACGGCATCGGCGAACTCCGAAGGTGAATGAGGAAAATAATGATAAACCTCGCTGACGACCTTGTGGTTTTTTATCAGGAGTATCTCCTTCGTTTTGTCGGTGGGCGTGCTATTGCTTGGCGCTACCCCGTTAGAGGTAGGGGTTTGTTGCAAGCTGCGGCGTGGCGCAGTGCTGGCAGATAGCCAAGGTGAGTATTTTATTTAAGCCTCTGGTTTTAATGGTTTTTTTGTTTGATTAAAGTCAATGTTTTTCCATCACAGTTTCTCTATCCTTCAGCAAGTTTCATTTAAGCTGGGTATTCCAGTGGAGGTTTATATGTCCAAGCTGTCCTCTTCCGCCGCCGATGTCGGGAAGGTCAATTTGCTGAATTTCGCAGATGCAAAAATTAAGTCGTTACATCTGACTTGGTTTGCATTTTTTCTGACCTTTGTGATGTGGTTTAGCCACGCGCCGCTCCTGACGGAAATTAAGCTCGCGTTGAGCTTGACTGACGCGCAGGTAAAAGCGCTGCTAATTTTAAACGTGGCGCTGACTATACCTGCTCGCATTGTGGTGGGCATTTTGGTCGATAAGTTTGGCCCGCGGATCATGTATAGCCTGTTGTTGCTGATTTCATCATTTTTCTGTATCGGGTTTGCCCTGGCGCAAAGCTTTGAAACCTTGGCGTTGTTTCGCTTCTTATTAGGGTTTGTTGGTGCCGGTTTTGTGATTGGTATCCGGCTGGTTGGCGAATGGTTTCCAAGCCATCAGGTCGGTACTGCAGAAGGAATTTATGGCGGTTGGGGCAATTTTGGTTCGGCTGCCGCAGCAATGACCTTACCGACACTGGCGTTAATGTATGGCGGCGCCGATGGCTGGCGTTATGCGCTGATTAGCATTGGTGCGCTCAGTGCGGTGTATTCACTGGTGTTTTATCATCAGGCACGCAATACGCCAAAAGGCTCGGTATATTTTAAACCGAAAAAAAGCGGCGCGATGGAAGTCACCAGTTGGGGCGATTTATGGCTATTGGTGCTGCTAAATATTCCGATGCATTTGGCGCTGGCAATGCTGGCGTGGAAAATGTCACCGGCTGGGGTGAATCTGTTCTCCGAGCAATATATGTACCTGATCCAAGCCGGATTAGTGCTGCTGTTTGTTATTCAAACGCATCAGGTATGGCGGGTGAATGCCGAAAATTTGCGTAAAGGAATACCTCAACACGAAAAATATGCGTTTAAACAAGTGGCGATTTTAGACTTAGCCTACTTTACCACCTTTGGCTCTGAGCTGGCGGTGGTGTCGATGTTGCCGTTATATTTCCTCGAGACGTTTGAAGGCTTAACCGCGGTCTCGGCCGGTTTGCTGGCTTCAAGTTTTGCCTTTATGAATCTGGTGTCCAGACCTATGGGCGGTTGGTTTTCTGATAAATTTGGCCGACGTAAAAGTATGGTGTTTCTGATTGCAGGGCTGTCGGCCGGTTATTTTATGATGGGTCTGATGGATAGTAGCTGGTGGTTACCGATGGCGGTATTTGTCAGTATGGCCTGTTCGTTTTTTGTGCAAGGCGGTGAGGGGGCGGTGTTTGCCATCGTGCCATTGATTAAACGCCGGATGACTGGGCAGATTGCCGGGATGGCGGGTGCTTATGGTAATGTCGGTGCTGTGGTGTATCTGACCGTGCTGAGTTATGTCGACTACAGTACATTCTTTTATGTCATCGCTGCTTCGGCACTGGTGGGGCTGGTGGCCGTGATGTTCCTCGACGACCCTAAGGGTCATATGACCGAAGTCGACGAAGAGGGCAACGTGCACCATATTCACGTTAGTTAACGAATGCACTGACCCAACGATGTTCCCTTTCTGTCGCAGGCCAGCCCATCGGCTGCCTGCTTCGGGATGGGTTTTAAAGCGCCGCGGGGCAGGCAAAGGAGTGTAAATGTTGCCTGATCAAAATAGCGAGCAAAGCAGCGAACAAAGTAGTGAACAAAGTAGTGATCAAAGTAGCGAACAAAGCAGTGATCAAAGTTGCGATCAACCCTTGGCCATGCTGCGTCTCGCTGTCGGCGCCACTACATTGTGCGGCCACAAAGCGCAGAATGAAGATGCCGTTGCTTGGCAGCTGCCAACGCAAGGGCATCTATTAACCCACAAAGGGGGCTGCTTCTGTCTTGCCGATGGCGTGAGTTCGGCCGAAGCGGGCAAACAAGCCAGCACTTACGCTGTCAGCCATTTTTCCGATGAATACGCCAATACCCCGGACAGTTGGTCGGTAAGCCACAGCGCCGGCCAGCTATTGGCCAGTATCAATAGTGCGCTGTATCAACAAAGCCATGCCTTTGTTTCGGATGAAAAAGGGTTTTTATGTACTTTTAGTGCGGTGATTTTAAAATCGCATACCGCCTATTTTTTTCATATTGGTGACAGTAGAATTTACCTGTGGCGCCAAGGGGCGCTTCGCCAATTAACCCAAGATCATACTACGCGCCTCAGTGACAACCGCCAGTTTCTAGGGCGCGCCCTTGGTATGGACGAGCAGGTGCAATGGCAGTCCGACAGCCTTGCGCTCGAATGTGGTGACAGGTTGTTGTTATGTAGTGATGGCTTGTCGGACTTTATCGATGACAAGACGCTCGCGATGCAGCTTGATCCATCAAGCCAAGGTTTCGCATCGTTACAACAATTAACCGATCAACTGTGCCAGCAGGCACTGCAGCAGGGCAGTGACGACAATATCAGCGCGCTGATTGTCGAGGTGTTAGCGCTCCCCGATGAAACCATTGACGATTACAGTGAAAGACTCACGCGGCTGCCATTTTTACCGGCATTAGCCCCCGGCATGAAAGTGGATGGCTATCAGGTCGAGCGCGAGTTGTTTGCCAGTAGCCGCAGTCATTTATATTTGGTGCGAGATCTCGCGACCGAGCAACTGTGGGCATTAAAAACACCTTCGATTAATTTTTCGGATGATCCGGCCTATATCGAACGTTTTATCCGGGAAGAATGGATTGGGCTGCGCATTCAAAGCCCCCATGTGGTGCAAGTACACCGTCAACAGCGGCCACGGACGTTTTTATATTATTTATTGCAGTACCTGGAAGGCGATACGCTGGAGCAGCGATTGGCCACAATCACCCAGCCGCTCAAGCCCGCCAAAGCCATTGCTTTAGTGCAACAAGTGGCCAAAGGATTACAGGCGTTTCATCAACAAGGTGCGGTGCATCAAGATTTAAAACCCGGCAATATTATGTGTGCCGGTGACGGACATTTAAGCGAAACCCAGTTAATACTGGTTGATTTTGGTTCGGTTTTTGTCGCCGGCCTTGCCGAAATATATTCGCCGCTGCCCCAGGATATTGCTCTTGGCACCGCGAGTTATTCCGATCCGCATTATTTACTTGACCATAACTCTGGGGTGCAGGGGGATGTGTATGCCCTTGCGACTCTCAGTTATGAACTTTTTACCGGCCATTTACCCTATGGCGCCAAAGTTGAAGATTGTCAGAGTATGCGTGACTATCAAAAACTACGTTATCAGCATAGTTTTAAGCATAACCCATTGATCCCACTTTGGTTTGACCGTGCGCTAGAGCTTGGCGTTAGCCTCGATTTAAGCCAGCGTTACGGCTCTGTTGCAGCACTGCTGAAAGATTTGCAAAACCCCAACCCTCTGTTTTTACAACAACAAGTGGTGGCGAAACATAAAACCAACCGCTTGTTATTTTGGCAGCTCATGTCTGGCTTTTGGTTTGCAACTTTGTTGCTGGTGATTTGGTTGTTCTTGATCCGGCGTGGTTAAGATAATGACTCGAATGTAATGCTACGCGACGTCCTTGTTTCACGTAGCCCTCAGTACCATTCGCCAGCACCAGTCGCCAGCACCATTCACCAGCTCCAATCGCCAGAGCCACGCCAGTCATCAAAGGTCACCGCAAAACCGACATTGGCGTGGTGTGCCAAGGTCTATCGTTTTCCAAGTGAGATACCAGCTGCGAGATGGGTGTGCCGCAGAGCGTAAATAATTGTCGGCGACTTGCAGTCACCATGCCGGATTTTTGTTCCTTTATGTGTAGCGCATGTTGATATGTCATTGAATATATGACTAAAATAAGTTGGCTTTAAGCATTCTTAGCAATAAATGATGGCAGAACTTGCGATTTTTTCCGCTAAAAAAGACGGTTAAATTTACCATTAGGTTGAGTGATGAATATTGAAAAGGTAGCAAAAGCAGATCATCTAACACTGCTAGAAATTTGGGAAGGTTCGGTCAGAGCAACCCATCATTTTTTAGCGGAAGACGATCTTCAGCAATTAAAACCGCTGATTTTAGAGCAGTATTTTGACGCGGTTGATTTAAGATGCGCCAAAAACAGCAATGGTGAAATACTGGGTTTTTGTGGTGTAGATGACGGTAATATTGAAATGTTGTTTATTGCACCTGCTGTCCGCGGCAAAGGTATCGGTGCTTTGTTAGCGTCCAATGCTATCCACGAGCAAGGAGCATCCAAAGTCGACGTTAATGAACAAAATGCACAAGCGTTAGGCTTTTACCAACATCTTGGTTTTAAAGTGACGGGACGCTCACCGGTCGACGGGCAGGGTAAAGCCTATCCGCTGCTACATATGGCGTTATAAAAATTTAACAAGGGCAGGCAACTCGGCGTATTTTTCCTGGCGGCGTTATGTTCTTAGGAAAGTTTGAATGGAATCGAAATTATTTAAGAGCATGTAAAAATTTTCTGTGTAAGGGGCTGTTGATCATAGTGATACGCGGTCACCGGACATGATAATGAACTGACTCATCGTTGGTTTCTAGTCACGCTACGGCATTGTCCACTTCTTCCATACCGTACAAACAAACACACAAACACACAAACAGCAGCAACAAAGTAAACACCAACATACCAGAAACTCATTTTTGCCATATTAATACCCGGTAAGTTCTGCATAACCTACTCCATGAAAGCCGCCGGTGGCCCGAACTCGACCTTCCCAATAGGGAATAGACAGTTGGTTGCGTGAATCTTTGGTGATGGTTTCAAGCATAATCGGCGCTGTATCCGGCAGGGTGATCAGCCACTTGCTGGGGTATTGCTTGCCATTGAGGGTGATGTGTTCTAAAACCGACAGGCGGATGTCTTGTCGAGAGAGTTTCGTCGCTTGACCATTCTCGGCCACCCGGCTGCCGCTGCAATAGTCATAGTGATTCTTGTCGGCACGAATACAAAACAGCATCAACCCTTGTTTGCCGTTTTCATCACTGACCAGACTAAACCAATCCCAACCAAACTGGCTGTTATCTAACAAACTTGCTGACCATTCTCTGTCGTACCAAGCGTTACCGGAGACCTTATATTGCTTGCCTTTGAAGGTTAAAACGCCATTGGCTTCGAGAAATGGATAACTAAAATAATAAGACGCATGGCCGCTCTCGGTTTTTTGACTATAGCCGTTTTCGCCATGCACCGTGATGGGACTGTTTCGCAATGACACATCAATGCCATAGTCGTCTTGCTGTGCCTGCAGCTGTAACGGCAAAAAGTCATTTTGTGTGCTTTTGAGTGACCAATCATCTAGTTGGGCCATAAAGGGGCTCGCGGAAATACTTGCCTGCCCGGCACGGGCAAAGCGTTCAAAAGCGATGTGAGATTGCTGATGCTGTAAAGCAAAGTGGGCAAAATAAAGTTGCTGGTCCCACCAGATAGATTCAAATGGCACAGGCACTTTGGTTCTAAATAACGTCCACTGAACACCGAAAGTTTCGCCTGTTTCTGCCATTAGATTGGCCGTGACGTACCACCACTCAATGCCTTGTTCTATATGCGGGCCGTGATCTTGCGGCAACAGCACGCCGCGATGTTTATCTACCGGTTGCCCACTGACGATTTGCAGCGCGCTTGAGTTTTGTGCCTCAGGCGCAGGCTCGCAGCCCAGCAATAGCAAAACTAACAGGACGAGAGAATATTTCATCAATGATTAATGCCCTTTTGCATGCAGACTCGAAGTGAGCTTTTTAACGGGGAGATAAGCGCAAATGACCGCTGCCAGCAGCAAGAACAGGCAAGTGCTCAGCAGAGCTGGCAAGTCTAAATTAAAGTGGATCGTCCAACCAAATGCGATCGGCATCACAAATTTTAAGAGGGTAAACCCTAACGCAAAACCAAGCGGAATCGCGAAAAGACAAGCAAAAGCAACTAACAGTGTTGTTTGTAAAAGTTTGAGTTTTTGCAGCTGCGCCGCATCGACACCTAAGCTATGGAGCACCGCCAGTTGACTAGAATGCTGTGCACTTAAGCTCAGTAAGCTAATACATAAACTGACAAGCGCGATCGCCAGAATAAACCCATTCAGCAAGGTGGTGACTTTAAAGGTATCGTTAAACATCCGATTCGCGAGCTCTTTAAAGCGTTTATTGGCAGAGATAAAGGCACTATCTATACGGTACTCATTGATCAGGCGTTCGGTGATGTCTTCAACACTGACTTGCTTGGCTAAGGTCAAAGACAAACCATACACTTGCCAGTGCAATGGGCTCGCTGTCATGGTGTGCTCTTGCGTGATCAGGCTTAACGCTGTATTGCCATAATCGTAAGCAAATGCTGAGATCCGGCACACAAATTGATGTTGGTTCTGTAAAAAGCGCACTCGGTCATTTAACTTATAGCCATATTTGATTGCCGCCTGCTCATTGGTAATACAGCCGCGCTCTGCGCGGTGTTGGGCAAAGTCTTCGCCAAAGTGCACGGCAAAGTGTTCGGCACTGACCGGCTGGCCTGATGTGAGGTTGATGTGTGCGAAGGCTGCAGGTCCTTGTCCGTAGCTGACTAAGGTGGCGGGTATTTTGTTGATGTAACCGTCTCCCGCCATATAAATGCCCACACGTTCGATGTTTTTATCGTTTTTTAATCGCTCGCGTAATTGCGGATCGTAGTGGTCTACATGCAGGTAAATATCTGCACTCAGTTGTTTTTCGAGGTGGACATTGAGCGTGTGACTAAAGCTTTTGACCATGATCTGCATACCAATCGCGCTGCCAAGGGCAACTAAAATGGCCACGATGGCAATACGAAGCTCGGTTAACTGAAATTGACTGTCGGCGTAGAGCCACTGCCAAAGCGGTTGGCTAAAAGGATTCTTAAAGCTGAGTAAACTTTGTAAGCATTTAGGTGTGACCAGGACAAATGCAACCAGCACCAAAAAACACAGCAGCAGTGCATCAAACTCTGATTGTGCATAGAGGTAAAAGTAGGTCAGCGCCGCCAGCACAGCACTGAGCACCGTATAAAAAATGCCCTTACTTTTGTGCTGAAGCGTATTTTTTTGGCTGAGCAGCATCAGGGCAAGCGTTGCGATATTTAACCCAAAGCCAAGCAACAAAGTTTGCCATTGCCAGCTGATGGTCAGCGCTTTTTCTAATTGATACAACCCGATCAAAGTCCGATTAATATCCAGCAATAAGGTGTTGGCAATCAGATAGCCAGCCAAACTGCCGATGAGCGCTGTTAAAAAACTCATGAGCGTAAATTCGATGGCGATTGCAAGGCGAATAGCCTGCTGGGTAAAGCCTAAAATACGCAATTGTGTCAGTAAATTTTTGCGCCCCGCAATCGACAACTTAATGGCGTTAAAGCTTAAAAATGCGGCAACAATGTAGCCAAGTAAAGCAAGGGCGGCGAGGTTAAAAAAGAAGGCCTCTGACAATGCATCAAAGTCTTGCGCTTGCGCTGCGACTAAGCGAGCGTCATTCCCCAGTAGCGATTCGACGATGGGTACTTGCTCTGGCGCTAAATCAATCAGCTCGATAAAACTCAATTGGCCATTTGCTTTGAGCAGCATATCGGCATAAGCGATGTCGGTGATTGACCACACCCCAATGCCATCTACAAAGGTGATCTTTGGCGTGATCGGAGGCTCTTTTAACGTCAGTGTCCGACTGTTCAGATCAAGCTTTAACTTTTCGGCGTTCTGGCGATCAATGATGATGCTATCAAAGCCAAAGCTAGTTTGCTGACTGGTGTCAGTCACGCTTTGACCGCTGGCAGGTGACGGTTTGGTCAACCAAATTAAGCTATCCACACCTTGTAGATACAGTGTTTGATTTGATGCCAGTTTGAGTTTACCCCGCAACACCGGTTGGGCATTGGTAAAGCCATGGGCTCGGAATTTTAGCCACAAAGCCCCATCAATAAAATCTTGGCCAATCGGTGGTTTGACAATATGACTGACCGCCGTATCGATCAGCGCAGATGAGGTTTGGTGGCGGTTTTTAGCTTCTTGGTTTAAGCCAGCGATAGCGGTAAGTAACGCACTGCCTAGACTTAACCCGACCATAAATAGCAACAATAACCAAGGGTGATGCTTAAAATACGCAATATGCGTCTTTAAAATGAGTTTAATCTCGGTCATGCAACTGGCCGTTTGCAAGGACTTTGACGCTATTAAAATATTGAGTTAATTGCTGAGAGTGCGTCACCATCACCAGGTTTATTTGTCGTTCTTTGCACAGAGTTGTCAGCATTTCGACCACTTGATGGGAGCGCTCCTGGTCAAGGTTTCCGGTCGGTTCGTCGGCTAGAATCAGTTGAGGCTGATTGAGTAAGGCGCGGGCAATGCCCACTCTTTGTTGTTCCCCGCCAGAGAGCTGATGGGGTAGTTTATTGAGTTTATGGCTTAGACCAAGCTGCTCCGTTAATGCCTCAAACTCGGTGGCGGCTTGACCGGGAAAGTTTAACTGGTGCTGAAACAAGATATTTTGTTTTACCGTGAGGCAATCAAGCAATTGATAACGTTGAAAAATGAGGCCAATTTTACGGCGATAGTGGGCGAGTTGTTTCGCATTGTAGGACGAAATCAGCTCTCCATTGACTGCAATTTGACCGCTGTGTGGCGTGAGTAATCCAGACAACAAATGCAGTAGGGTCGTTTTACCTGAGCCACTGTCGCCAAGCAGCGCAACTTGCTCTTGCGATTTTATCTCAAAACTGAGGCCTTCGAACACATTGTGGATTTGTTCACCATCTTGGCGGTGAAAGCATAAATCAGTGACGCTTATCACTATAATTCCCTTTATCTCAGCATGTTATTGAGTGTACATAAATTAATTACTGAACGAAACGGGATATTCATAGCTGCCTGCAGTTGCAGCTTGGGAGCCTGATCATGAAACGCCGTGGATCAATACATCAGTCATTATTTAGCATAAAACGAGTTGAACAGCGCTAACAGCAGGCTTTAAGTGACGGCAAGGCGCTGTGGTCATAGTCGTTCTTTCGCCATCCGTTAATACCGTAATTTGTGCATAGCTGTCATTCCAGTGCGGTCGATGAGTCTGGCAAGCTCGGGCTAAGTGAACATAAGTGAACACAAGTGAACATAAGTGAACACAAGTGTGCTGGCATATCCAACCTGCAACTGATGGTCGTTTGCTATATTGGCTTCCAAAGCTGGGTGCTGCGCCGGATAGCCTGCAGCACGCGTGCCGGAATATGGCATCGATTGCCTGCGCTTAAGTGAGTTACGCAATTGATGTTATTACGAAGTGATATGACTAGGCATTTGACCATTTGATTTGAAATTCTATTTCTTCTTCGCTGTCGCTGCGCTCGTGTTCAATGCTGTAGTTGGCGCGAACGGGCACATAAATTCTCTCACCGGCAATTTGAATTTCGAATTTGCTGCCGCTTTCGATGGCATCTGCTAATCGACGTAATTTTTCGACAAATTCGGCTGTGGAATAGGTTTTTTCAATGTCGCGTGGGGTTTTCTCGGTCATGTGTTGTTCTTCCTCATTATTCGCGCAGGGCAGGCCGTCTAT